>NZ_CP096889.1:702500-970000 GCF_004124315.2 Bacillus cabrialesii
AGCGTCAGCGGCTTCTTTTATAACAAAAAAACAGATTCATTTGCGTTGCTTCATTATTCTGTAGAAGAAGACTACAAGAAAACAGATGAAGCGAACGAGAAGGGAATCGATCCCGAACCAACAACGATTCATTTTTCGGCGGGTCATCAAAGCAAATTTGATGAGCTTAAGAGCCTTGACAAGTTTATCAGCGATATTGCTGTTTCTGATGATGATAAACGTATTTTGTTTACGTCATATACACAAAAAGGCACGGAGCAAACCGCTTCTATTCAGATGCTGAATGCGGATACGAAAAAATATGAAACCATCATTTCAAATCAAAAAGCATTTAAGCTGTTAATTGACGCACAGCCGCAGTTCTCTAAGGATGGGAAGAACATTTATTTTCTTGCCGAAGCCGAGGGGGCTAAAAAATTGAAGGATGAAACAGGGCGTGAAGCCAAGGTGCGGACGATTTATTCCTATAACCTTGAAAATAAAACGTTTAAAAAAGTGTGGGAAAATCCGAACGGCATCATCAACAGTTTTTCTGTCATCAACTAATAAAAACCACTCGGCAGGGGGGGACTGACCCCCGTTTTTGAGACAGGGATCAAAACACCTTTTAAACAGCCAATTGCCGATAGTTTATCGGTGATTGGTTGTTTAGTTTCGTTTGAATACGAATATTGTTATAATAATGAATGTATTCTGTGACAGTGCGTTCTACGATGGCGGTCGTAGTTCGATCAATGCTGTTAAGATAGAACGTTTCAGACTTTAGTAAGGAATGAAACGATTCGATGGAGGCATTATCAGCGGGCGTCCCTTTGCGGGACATGCTCATGATAATGCCTTTTGTGTTAACAGCTTTTTGATACTCGTAGGATGTATACACAGAACCTTGGTCGCTATGTAACACGCAGTTCTCAGGCAATGTTGGCAGCTGCTCAAGTGTGTCTAAGACAAAGTCTGTGTCCTGCTTATCGCCAATCGTATAAGCAATCACTTCTCCATTGTATAAATCTAATATACTGGAAAGGTACAATTGTTTCTGCCCATAAGGCAAATATGTGATGTCCGTTACTAGTTTTTCAAGAGGGCGATCAGACTGAAAGTTCCGATCCAATATATTATCGACTACGGCATATGGCTGCCCATTCTTCTTACGCTTTTTCACCTTAACCCGGCACTGCCACTGATTTTTCTGCATAATACGTTGAACCGTTTTATGGTTGATACGCATTCCCTTTTTTAAAATGGCTGTGATTTTCCGATATCCATATCGATACTTGTGCTCTCGGCACAACGTACCGATTTGTTTTTCCAAATGTCGCTTGGGATGATCCTTCATCCGATTCTTCTTCCAACGATAATAAGACGCTCGAGAGATACCTAAATGAATACAGATATCCTGCACGGTCATTGTGCTGCGCAATACTTCTACAAGTTCGACTGACGTTTCGCTATCAACTTCCTTTCCAATTCGTTGTACTTTTTTAACACTTCATTCTGTTGTCTTAGATAACAATTCTCTGCCTGCAGTTTCTCTAATTCGGAAGAATACTCCGGACCTTTTCCGTAAGTGTATTGCTTTCCAACAGGCTGTTCGAATCGATGTGTATCACCAGCCTTATGCCATCTAACCCATGTCTGAACCTGTGTCTTATTCTTAATATTCAATTTCTGCATGATCTCTTTCATAGGTACGCCTGCCAATCTCATTTCTACAGCCTTCTGTTTCACTTCAACCGGATAACTCACTCTTGTCCCCATAGAAAAAACACCCCCAAGTCTAATTTCGGATAACAATCATCCGTTTTCAAACTTGAAGGTGTTTTTATTTGTCTCATCTTATGGGGTCAGTCCCGGGGCTGAGTGGTTTTTTTTATGGGCGAGGTGCAGGGCTAATGATCCGAGCCATTTAAAAAAATGGATCAAAGGTATCGACAAAAACAGAAGTTCAACATAAGAGTTGATTGCAAGGTTCAGCTTTTTGAACTGAGTTCTTTTTTTCAAGTCTTTTTGCTGCTGGTTTATCATGTTATCACCTCTTCATTATCCATATTATACCACGACAATAAAATAAAAAGCCCTAAACATTTGCAGTTTTGGGCTTCTTTCTCATTTGCGGCCTCTAGCAATGAGAGACCTTCATTCTGGATATAGAATTTGCGTCTCCGTTCGGGGATTGTTTGCTTGCGGGAGACTGCATTTGTTATAGGGAAGAGCTAGCTTGTTTTCGTTTGACTGTTGTTTTGGAGATTCACTAATGAACGGATGCCGTCGACCATTTTGCTTCCGCACAAAGGACACAATGGCGTATCACTGCTGGCGAAGTTTTTTCGGGTCCAGCCGTTACAGTCTTCTTTTGTGCATTCCCAAGTACTCACATCTTCTTTAGGCAGCGGTTCTTGATTACGTTTGTTATAGTAAGACATAAAGTCACTTCTTCCCTCATGTATTTTACTGCACAATTCTTATTGTCTCATACTTTTCCCTAATCTCCTAATTCCTTTTTCTTTATGGCTTTCCAATCATCCCGTCTAAAAAGGAGAGGAGGGTGCTGTTAAATGCGTCGGGCTCTTCTAAAAACGGGCAATGGCTGCTTCTAGAAAAGGTGACGAGCGTCGAGCTTGGAATATTGCTGCGCAAGTGTTCCCCGGCTGCTGTAGAGAAAAATTTGCGGTCTTCCCCAAAGCACAGCAATGTCGGCACATTGATGTTTTGAAGAGTGCCGCGGTAATCAACAGCCGTTTGATTAAATAAAATCGTGCTTGAAATGGCAGCCGGCTGTTTGAGGATTTCTGCCAGCATCCATTCTGTTTCTGTCTCAGCAGGCGTTTCGGCGAACATATTATGGATGAAGCTTTTGTAGAATGGAAGCGGGTCAGTCTGAATGGCATGCATCGCCGTTTTTAAACCTTCAAAATCAAACGGGCCGTGTTCCCAGCCCTCCCATTGATAGTCGGAAGCGGATTGATCGATAATCACCGCGGCTTGTATGTTATCATTCCCAAATTGATTGAAATAATCCCATACAACGAAAGCGCCCATTGACCAGCCGGCAAGCACGGCGCGATCGAGCTCCATTGCTTTTAGAAATTCGCTTACGTCACGGGCATATTGGGAAATCGTATGTCCGTGAAGCACTTTGTCAGATTCGCCGTGTCCTCTAAGGTCGAGACGAATACACTGATAATTGCCAGAGAGTGCTGAAAATTGCTTGTGGAAAAATTGTCCGCTCATCAGCACACCGTGTATAAACAGGATCGGTGTGCCGCTCCCGTGCGTTTCATAATACAGTCGTGTCTGATCTTCTAATGTGATGTAAGGCATGTTTCTCCTCCTCTAGTTTCCGTCATGAGAATGACTGGCTGCTGTTGAACTGACGATGACAGCTGTCGCGGCTGCCTGCTGTGCCTGTATGGCTGTTTCGATAGCTGTGTATAGCCCGGATTCCATCAGCAGATTTTTCTCCAGATGCTCACTGAGATATAGGCTGACAGCAATTTTGAAGTTCATTTCTTTTTGCCATTTGAACCGTTTTTCTTGGTTCAGCTCGTGTGTGATGGTCAGAACGGTTTTGATATCAGGTTCTTCCAGAAATGCGAGCAGGGCAAGATCAGGGTAGTGAATATCCTTTGGTTTTTTGTGAGATGCAGTGATGGTTTGGAACAGCTTTCTGCATTGCAAGACAAGCGTTTCAGCGTCTTTTTCAGTGTGCAGGGCAAGGATGTGGCTGGTTTGATGTAAGTGATGGCCTTTGCGAAATTCGCCAGCCGCCAGCTGCCGATAGCACGCTTCCGCTTTATTCAGCGCCTGTAATCCTTGCCCATTCTCGGCCATTAATACAGCAAGCGGAGTATTCTGAGTTGAAGTGAGAAAATAATGATTTTTCTTCATCTGCTGATAAACAGCAAGCCCCATGTTCATTTGTTCTTTATGGTTTGCCGTTTCAGATTTGCCGGTGAGCAAGATCAGAGCGGAAAGGTACGTGAAAATGTCCCGTTTGTATCCAAGCCTCACCATCTCGTTGTATCTGTCAATAAAAGTAAGAAATGCTTGTTTGGCTTCCTGCTGAAAATGAATGTCCAGAATGGAAGCAACAGTAAAGCGGTGATGTGAATTGAGTGTTGAGAAGCTGCCGATGTTTGATTTAATATAGCTGCTCAAATCATAGAAGCGCTGAAAATCAAACTCTCTTTTATTCACAATATATGCAGAAGAAATGAGCATTAATATCTGATCGTGTGCAACTTTCCATTTTAATTTTGATTTTAATTCGGCATAAATGGAAATGTATTGCCTTGTTTTTTCATTTAGGTCGTTTGTCAGCATAAAAATCAGCTCCTTTTCGCTGTTTTTATGTTATACGAGTAATGGGGGCCAAAAGTTTCATATAGAAAAAACTTGCCTGCAAGAGGCAAGTTTGTCGGGTTATTTATGGGGGTCCGTTATATCCATCGGTCTCATCATGTCATAGTCTTCATGCTCAAGAATATGGCAGTGCCATACGTAGCGTCCGCTGTACGGCCCGAATGTCGCCGCGATTCTCAGGACTTCCCCGGCGTGAGCCTGAATGGTGTCTTTCCAGCCCTTTTCACTTGGGGGCGGCGGAACAGCCGGGCCGGTATAGGATAATGCCCCGCTTTCTTGATAGCGCGCGATATCAAACGGGCGCCGGTCTATCACACGGAAGGAGACCAGATGCAGGTGAATCGGATGTGTTCCGCGCGTCGGATTGATAATGGACCATATTTCAGTTGTGCCGGCTTTTGGCGCTTCTGTGACAGGGTCGTGCCAGCGCTTGTTATTGAGAAGAAGGACAGGTCTGCCGTATTCATCCTGGGTGCCTGCCAGTTTCAGTGTTCTGATGTTTTGTATTCTTTCATTCTGTACTGAAGGGTATGAGGCGAGATACTTTGGCTTTCTGCTTTCGTCTTTTTGTGCCAATGGTTTTGTGACTTTGAATTGCATGATATTCGCATCTGTTTCAGGGTTGACGTCACCGCCGCAGCCAGCGCTGTTTGCCAAAATGATCGATTGCCCTTCATAGGCTGTGAAGTCAATGATGATATCGTAACGTTCAGCGGGCGCAAGACTGAAAGAGGTCAATTTAACAGAGCGCGGCAGGAGCCCGCCGTCTGAACCAATCTGAATAAATTCCCCGCCATTATCGAGTGACAGGTTATAGGTTCTCGTATTGGAGGCGTTGATGACGCGGAAGCGGTATTTCCTCGGTTCGACCTCCAAGTATGGCCATACTTTTCCGTTGACGAGTATGGTTTCTCCGCAAAAAGCCGGAACGATTGAGGGGTTAGGCAGTGACGGGGAAGGGTTTTCCGGTCCACTTGGATAAAACAAAGAGCCATCCTCGTTGATCGTGCGGTCTGTGATAAGAAGCGGTACGTCGTATTCGCCGGAAGGCAGCTTTAATCGTTTTTCCTTTGGATCGTGAATGATATAAGCGCCAATAAGTCCGGCATACACATTCAGCCTGGTGAGCGCCATGGCGTGATCGTGATACCACAAAATAGCACCGCGCTGCTGATTCGGATAATGATAAACCTCTCTTTTGAAATAAGGGCCTGTTTGTTCAAAGTCTTTGGAAAACCAGGCCTCCGGATACCCGTCACTATCATCAGGCGTGACGCCTCCGTGTAAATGAACAACAGTCTTTACCTCGGGCTCTTCATGCTGGCTGTCACTGTGATGAATGGTGTGATCAATCGGAAGGAAATGCGTTGAAGGCAGGTTATTCATCCATTTCACATATACGTTTTCATTTCTTTTGACCTCAATGGTAGGCCCCGGAAATAAGCCGTTGTAGCCCCACAGGCGGGTCGGAGGAAGATCGCGGTGGAGCTGATGAGTGCATTCTTCCATGGTGACTTCGTAGTATGTCTTTTCTTTTGATTGCTGTACCGGCTTTAGTGTATCTGGGATTGGGAGAGCATCCGCAAATTTTTCAAGTGTCATTTTCATCTGTCCTTATCTAAATTTTCCAAATTGGTACTATAGTTAATGACAATAAGGACGTGATGGTTACAAAAAAATCTGCCTGCCCAATGAAGAAAATAACAAAATCCTAAACGGCGGGCCGTTTAGGATTTGATCAGCATTAAGGCAGGATATCCGGCTGCTGTTGTGTGACTGGCTTGGCAGCCGCTTTCGCGCTCTCCTTGCGTTTCCTGAACACAAGATAAGAAATCAGAACAATTCCCGTGATGACGCCTGTCAGCAGCAGCTCATCCCTCATGGAAGAAATAAACGCCATAGATACTAAAATTCCGCAGATGGCGATGATGGTCAAGTAGGTTAGGAAAGGGAAGAGCCACATCTTGATCTTCAATGCTTCCGGGTTTGTTTTTTCGAGTTTTTTTCGCATTCTCAGCTGGGAAACAGCGATGACGAGATAGACGAGTAAAGCGATTGCGCCTGATGAGTTGACTAAGAATAAAAAGACGGTGTCCGGTGAGAAGTAGTTCATGACGACCGCGATATAAGAGAAAAATGTTCCGGCAACAATGGCTTGTACGGGAACGCCTTTTTTGCTCAATTTCATAAAACGGCGCGGCGCTTCGTTTCTTTCTGCAAGTGAATACAGCATTCTGGATGTGGTGTACAAACCTGAATTCAGGCAAGAGAGTACGGCTGTGAGGACGATAAAGTTCATAATCTGCGCGGCTGCCGGCACTCCAACATGCTCAAGTACAGCGACGAAAGGGCTTTCTAAAATATTTGCTGAATTCCAAGGCAAAAGCGCCACAACAACGGCGATAGAGCCGACGTAAAAGACGATAATGCGCCATACAACGGATCGGGTCGCTTTTGTCACCGATTCGATCGGGTTGGCTGTCTCTCCGGCTGCAATGGCGACAATTTCTGTTCCCATAAAGGAGAAGATGACAACGACAATGCCGAGCAATACGGAGCTGATGCCTTCCGGGAAAAATCCGCCTTTGCCTGTGATATTGGATAAACCGACTGGCTCACTGCCTGGCGCAAAGCCAAAAATAAAGGCAAAACCAACGATGAGAAAAGCGATAATAGTAACAACTTTAATGAGGGAGAACCAATATTCAAACTCACCGAAAGACTTAACGGAGTAGACGTTTGTCAGGGTGAGTACGATCGTCAAGATCAAACTTGTCAGCCATAGCGGAATATCATGAAACCAATATTGAATAATGCCGGCACCGGCAATGGCTTCGATGGCGATGACAATCACCCAGAAAAACCAATACAGCCAGCCGATTGTAAATCCTGCCCAAGGTCCGATGGCATCGTGAGCGTATTGAGAAAACGATCCGCTCGTCGGGTTTACGGCGGACATTTCACCGAGCATTCTCATGATAAAAATGACCAATAATCCGGCTAACGCGTAAGAAACAATGGCGCCGGGCCCGGTTGAGTGAATCACTGAACCACTGCCTACAAATAGGCCGGCTCCGATCACGCCCGCAATCGAAATCATGGTCATATGGCGGGTCTTTAATTCTTTTTTTAATCCTGATTGAGACTGGTTCATAAGTTACCTCCTTTAAAAATGTATATGTTACTGAATATTATGATAATTGAAACTCTATCATAAATATACAGTTTGTCGAAAATTCATGTAAGAAAATATAACAGTTTATTTCAAATTTGTAGGGTTTGTTTGCTGGGTTTTCGGCGGATATGCTTGGAGTAAAAGAAAAAAATGTTTCAGCATGTATTTGTTTTTTTTGATATGGTATTTTTTTCAATCATGTTAGATTGCCAGAAGTGTTGTTGGCATTGGGTTTGGGAGGCTTTTTGAGAATAGAAAATAAATTGATTTAAAGAAAAAAAGTTCTATCGTCACTATTTTCCTGTGGCGGGTGAATCATGTTTCTGTAGACCCACTGCGGTTCAGCTTTGTATCATAATAATAGGAAAACGTGCGGAGAGGAGGTTTTTTGTATGGAGAGATATGATGAATTGAAAAAGGGAGAATCCGGGGCGCTGGTCAGTATTGCTGCTTATCTTGTTCTATCCGCGATGAAGCTGATTATCGGTTATATTTTTCACTCAGAAGCACTTACTGCGGACGGTTTGAATAATACAACTGACATTATTGTTTCGGTGGCTGTGCTGATCGGCTTGCGCATCTCTCAAAAGCCTCCTGACGAAGATCACCTATATGGCCACTTTCGGGCGGAAACGATCGCATCGCTTATCGCATCCTTTATTATGATGGTTGTCGGATTACAAGTGCTGTTCAGCGCCGGTGAATCTATTTTTTCTGCTGCACAAGAGACGCCGGATATGATTGCGGCTTGGACGGCAGCGGGCGGAGCAGCCGTGATGCTTGCAGTCTATCAGTACAATAAAAGGCTGGCCAAAAAAGTGAAAAGCCAGGCGCTTCTTGCCGCGGCTGCTGATAATAAATCAGATGCATTCGTCAGTATCGGCACGTTTATCGGAATTGTGGCTGCGCAATTCCACCTTGCCTGGATTGATACGGTCACGGCGTTTGTGATTGGTCTTCTCATTTGCAAAACGGCATGGGATATTTTTAAAGAATCATCCCACTCTTTGACAGATGGCTTCGACGTAAAGGACATTTCAGCTTATAAACAGACGATCGAAAAGATCTCGGGTGTGAGCCGATTAAAAGACATTAAAGCGAGATACTTGGGCAGTACAGTCTATGTTGATGTGGTGGTTGAAGTATCCGCCGATTTAAATATTACGGAAAGTCATGATATTGCCAATGAAATTGAGCGGAGAATGAAGGAGGAGCATGCAATTGATTATTCGCATGTTCATATGGAGCCTTTAGAACACAAATAATTGAGCTTCCTGTCACAGGAGGCTTTTTTGTGTGATTTTTCCTGATTTATTGGAAACAATTTGCTAGAATCGTTTTTTTATACAGATCGCTTTTTGTGGTAAAGTTAGGTTACAATATGAAGAATTTTGTAGATGACTAGGAGGAAAAGAATGGCATACCAAGAAGACCTGCATCCTTTGCTGGGGAAAGCAGTTGAACATATGAATAGAGTAATGGTTGGAAAACGAGACACCGCCATACTCAGCTTAGCAGCCATTCTAGCCAAAGGGCATGTGCTGCTTGAGGATGTACCCGGAGTCGGAAAAACGATGATGGTCCGCGCGCTGGCAAAGACAATCGGCGCTGATTTCAAAAGAATCCAATTCACTCCGGATTTGCTGCCATCTGATGTAACAGGCGTATCCATCTATAATGCGAAAACGATGGAATTTGAATACCGTCCCGGCCCGATTATGGGAAATATCGTGCTGGCTGATGAAATCAACCGCACCTCACCGAAGACACAGTCGGCTTTGCTTGAAGCGATGGAGGAGGGAAGCGTAACGGTAGATGGCCATACGATGCCGCTTGCCGCTCCGTTTTTTGTGATGGCAACGCAAAATCCGGTCGAATATGAAGGAACCTATCCTTTGCCGGAAGCCCAGCTTGACCGTTTTTTATTCAAGCTTCGCATGGGTTATCCGTCCTTTCATGAGGAGCTGGACGTCCTATCTCTTCAGGAAAAAAACCATCCGATTGAGACGCTTGAGCCGGTCATTGCAAAAGAAGACTTCATCCGTTTGCAGCGGGAAGTGCAAAATGTCCGCGCTGATGACAGCATAAAGGAATACATAGTTGAAATCGTGCAGAAAACGAGACAGCATGCTTCTGTTCAATTAGGCGTCAGTCCGCGCGGTTCAATCGCTCTCATGAAAGCGGCCCAAGCCTACGCGCTGCTGCATGATCGTGACTATGTCATTCCTGATGATATTCAATATTTGGCGCCTTTTACGCTTCCGCACCGTATGCTGCTGCGGCCAGAGGCGAAGTTTGAAGGAATCGAGGCAGAAACGATCATACGGGAGATCATGTCAGCTGTGAAGGTGCCGGTTCAAAGGTCGTCGGTCCGCTGATGAACAAGAAATTGCAATGGTTTGTATATGGGTGGAAGCTGATTGTATTAACGTTATTGACAGCTGCTGTTTTTTCTTATGCGATGTTTCAGGGCGGCTTTGTCAGCTGGTTTTTGTTTTATGCGTTTCTCCCTTTTGTCGTGTATGCCGGACTGCTGGCGTTATACCCGCTCCGCTCTTTTCAGGCTTCACGGCAAATGGCCAAAACACAATTGCATGCTGGGGACAGGCTGGGCGTGTCGGTTACGCTGAAAAGGAAGCTTCCGTTTCCCTTGATGTATATGGTGATTGAAGATTGTCTGCCAGAAGGAATCGAGTCATTAAACCCCGACGAAGCCGCGACCAAACGGCTCGTTTTTCCTTGGTTTAAACGGAGTATGACGATGTCGTATGAGTTAGCTCGGGTACCGCGCGGAGAGCATCATTTTCATGCTGTCAGGGTGCGGACCGGGGATGTTCTCGGCTTGATTGAAAAAACAGCTTTTTATGAGCTGGAGGATACCCTGTTTGTTTATCCATTCTTTGAGCGTCTTCCTTATCAAGTGAATGAAAGGCATCAGGAAGACGGTGTAAGCGGATCTTTTCCGGTTTATCAGCATCATTCCGCAGTCGCAGCAAGTGTGCGGAATTATCAGCCGGGGGACCGGTTTGCCGCATTAGACTGGAAGACCTCTGCGCGGCGGAGCCAGCTGATGACGAAGGAATTTGAACCGTCTCGAAGCAAAAATCTGTTTCTTCTGATGGACCGTTTTTCCTCTGAAGCATTCGAAGAGGTCGTTTCTGTGACGGCTTCGATTCTTCACTCCGCTTTGAAAAACGGCGCGGGAGCAGGCTTGGCCTCCGTCGGAAAGGAAAAAACGATGTTTCCTATTCAGGAGGGGGAGCAGCATTTTCAGCACATGCTTCGTCATTTAGCTGTCGCTCATTGTGATGCGGACGACCCGGTAAGCCGTTACGTACGAGAGGAGCTGGGAAAGCCGTCTGTTCGTCAGGCTGATAAAGTGATCGTCACGGGACTGATCACGGAAGATTTGCTGAACATCGCAGAAACAGGGGCTACAGTGATACTGGCAAAAGAGAAAGATGCTGAGCTTTCTCAAGCTGAAAACGTCTTGATCGAACGCATGATGAAACGTCAAATCAGAGTTCAGGTCATAAGGGGCGGACGAGTTTCGCGTGTTGTTTAGAAAGAGAGGTGACGGGTGCACATGCCGCACGATGATCAGAAGGGAAGCCGTTTGAGCTTGCTATTATTTTATTTTCTGGCGTTTTTATTGCTGTGGGAGTGGCTCAGGCCGCTTGACAGTTTTACAAATACGAAACATACAGGCTTTTTTATTGTCTTTATCGGCTTGACGTTTCTGCTGACTTTTTTCAGGATGAGGTGGTTTGTCACCGTTCCTTTTTGTGTCCTATTTACGTTAATCTCGATACACATCCTGTTTTATCAAGGTTCTATATTTGACTTGAGCTGGATCAGCTCTTTTTTGAAGGATGTCTATTTGAATATCACGCTGATTCAATCAGGGCAATGGAATGATATGATTCCTTCATTTCGGACCCTGCTGTTTTTTGTGCTGCTGTGGCTTTTGGTCTATCTCCTTCATTATTGGGTGATTTACCAGAGAAGGATCTTGTTTTTCTTTATGATGACAGTAGCGTATATTACGATTCTTGATACCTTTACGCCATATGATGCCACGTTTGCCGTCATCCGTATCGTGCTGATCGGCTTCTTTATGCTGGGCCTTTTATATTTAGAACGCATCAAGCTGGTGGAAAGAATCACGCTGCCAAAAACATCTATCCTGAAATGGTTTCTTCCTTTATCTTTATTGATATTGGCTGCGGTGGGATTCGGACTTGCCGCTCCGAAGTCAGAGCCGGCTTGGCCTGATCCGGTGCCCTTTCTTAAAAAAATCACGAATCAAGATCGTGTGCCGGCTGGAGAAAGCAAAATCGGCTACGGAAACCATGATGAATCACTTGGAGGTCCATTTCAGCAGGATGATACACCTGTTTTTACATGGCAGGGAAAAGAGCGTACGTATTTCCGTGTGGAAACGAAGGATACGTATACCGGAAAAGGCTGGATTGAAACAGACACAGGCATGTCATATCAGCTTAGCGGAGGAAAAATTGAAAATCTGTGGTTTGACCACAAGGTTGCGACAGAGCGCAGCACCGTCCGCGTAAAAGTCGATGAGCACTACGGATATAACCATGTGATGTATCCAATCGGTGCGGCAGCCATTCAGTCAAAGCAGGCTGTCTCACTTGAAATGAACGGGAACACGGAACAAATTTCTCCGATCAGTGAACAAGCCGGTGAGATCAGAAATATGGGGAGCTATACGGTAACGTACAATTCTCCGGCCTACAAGCTGGATGAGCTGAGAAAGGTAAAAGTGAGAAACAACAGTGAGGAATACACATTCAGCGACCGCTATATGCAGCTGCCTGATTCACTGCCTGAGCGGGTGAGAACCCTTGCGATCAAGCTGACCCAGGATCACGATAATATGTTTGATAAGGTGAAAGCGGTTGAGGACTATTTAGGGTCAAATGCGTTCACATATGAAACCGAAAACGTGACCATTCCTAAAGATGATGAGGATTATGTCGATCAATTTTTGTTTGAAACAAAGATGGGCTATTGTGATAACTTTTCTTCCGCCATGGTGGTGCTCCTGCGTTCGGCCGGCATTCCGGCCCGCTGGATAAAGGGGTATACGTCCGGCGAATATAAAGAAGCCGGAAACAAAAACGGCAGTATCTACGAAGTGACAAATAACAACGCCCATTCCTGGGTCGAGGTGTATTTCCCGGAACAGGGCTGGGTCACATTTGAGCCGACTAAAGGGTTTACAAATCCGGCTGAATTTACTTCTTCCGACACCAAGGATTCCGGCAGTCAAAATAGCAGTTCACCTAAGAAAACAAAAGAGGAACAGAAAGAAGAGAAAAAACAGCCGGAAAAAGAAGAAAAACAAAAGGAAAAACAGGAGCCAGCCGTTTCTAAAAAGCCGTCCGCTTCGCATACAAATGCCGGGTCGGGCTGGTATCTGGCTTTTGCAGTCCTTGCGGTTCTCATGGTGGCAGCGGTACTGCTGTATGTTTTCCGTTCGTTATGGATTCCTGTTTTCGTTGTGAGAAAGCTGAAGCGGCGCAGTGATCAGCATGTGTTTTTTGAGGCATATGGCGCGCTGCTGAAACAGCTGAAGAGAAGAGGACTGCCGAAACGAGATAGTGAAACGCTGCGTGATTATGCAAAACGAATCGATGGAAAATACGACTCACAAGACATGTCAAAGCTGACATTCCGCTATGAACGGGCGCTTTACAGAAATGAAGATTCGGCTTCGCTTTGGAATGATTCCAGAGAGTTATGGGAAAATTTAATTAAAAGAAGATGGTCTTGACCGCTTATCAACGTGTTGTTAGAATTAGTGAATATTATCGGAGTCTGGGAGCGAGTTGCCGGACTCCGGCAAACGGCCTTGCCAAAGAGGGCGGAGCGAGCTTCATATCTGTCCTCGTCTTTTTCTGTGTCAAAAAACTTAGAGGAGATTAGGTGACAACCATGACAAAGTTAGTGAATGAAATGATTCTTGTCCTTGATTTCGGCAGTCAGTATAACCAGCTGATTACACGCCGTATCCGTGAATTCGGTGTATACAGCGAGCTGCATCCCCATACATTGACGGCTGAAGAAATTAAAGAAATGAATCCAAAAGGAATTATTTTATCCGGCGGTCCAAACAGTGTGTATGATGAAAACTCTTTCCGCTGTGACGAGAAAATCTTCGAGCTTGATATTCCTGTTTTGGGAATTTGCTACGGCATGCAGCTGATGACTCATTACCTTGGCGGTAAAGTTGAAGCGGCAAGCCAGCGTGAATACGGAAAAGCAAACATCCGCATCGAAGGCACACCTGATTTGTTCAAAGATCTTCCGAACGAACAAGTGGTTTGGATGAGCCACGGCGATTTGGTTGTAGAAGTTCCTGAAGGCTTCACTGTTGACGCGACAAGCCATCACTGCCCGAATTCAGCGATGAGCAAAGCGGACAAAAAATGGTACGGCGTTCAGTTCCACCCGGAAGTGCGCCACTCTGAATACGGCAATGATCTTCTGAAAAACTTTGTATTCGGCGTTTGCGATTGCGAAGGCAAATGGTCAATGGAGAACTTTATCGAAATCGAAATGCAAAAAATCCGTGAAACAGTCGGAGACAAGCAGGTTCTTTGCGCGCTAAGCGGCGGCGTTGATTCCTCTGTTGTTGCTGTTTTGATTCATAAAGCGATCGGCGACCAGCTGACTTGTATCTTTGTAGACCATGGTCTTCTCCGTAAAGGCGAGGCTGAAGGAGTTATGAAAACATTCAGCGAAGGCTTTAACATGAACGTCATTAAAGTAGACGCGCAAGATCGATTCTTAAATAAACTTAAAGGCGTTTCTGACCCTGAGCAAAAACGCAAAATCATCGGTAATGAATTCATTTACGTGTTCGATGATGAAGCGGACAAGCTTAAAGGCATCGACTACCTTGCGCAAGGAACGCTTTACACAGATATCATCGAGAGCGGTACTGCAACGGCGCAAACGATCAAATCTCACCACAATGTCGGCGGGCTTCCTGAAGACATGCAGTTTGAACTGATCGAGCCGTTAAACACGCTCTTCAAAGACGAAGTGCGCGCGCTTGGCACAGAGCTCGGCATTCCGGATGACATCGTATGGCGCCAGCCTTTCCCAGGACCGGGACTCGGAATCCGCGTACTTGGCGAAGTAACAGAAGAAAAACTGGAAATCGTTCGTGAATCAGATGCGATTTTGCGTGAAGAAGTCGCAAATCACGGGTTAGAGCGTGATATCTGGCAATACTTCACTGTTCTTCCTGACATCCGCAGCGTTGGTGTTATGGGTGACGCAAGAACATATGATTACACAATCGGAATTCGCGCCGTTACATCAATCGACGGCATGACATCTGACTGGGCGCGTATCCCATGGGATGTGCTTGAAGTCATTTCTACACGTATTGTAAACGAAGTGAAGCACATTAACCGCGTGGTGTACGATATTACAAGTAAGCCGCCTGCGACGATTGAGTGGGAGTAATAAAAGGCCTAGAAATGTTAGATAAGCATTTCTAGGCCTTTTAATTAAATTTTTATTATGGTGATTTTTTTACTATGATTTAGTAGTTGCTTTTTTTGAAAACAATTATTTAAAATATATATATCCATTTTGAGAATTTAATGCTCATTTTAAATTTTAAAAGAATTGGTTTGTTTATTTTACAGAAAATTAAACAAAGAAGTGAATTATTTATATGTGGAAGAGTAGGTAATAAAATGAATATAAGTGTGTTTTCTTTTTTTTCTGGTTCAGGATTTTTGGATCTGGGTTTTGAAAAAACAGGTTTTAATATTGTTGAGGTTAATGAATTATACGAACCATTTCTAGAAGCGTATAAATTCTCTAGACAAAAAATGGGTTTTGGTATTCCGAAATATGGTTACTCTCAAAAAGACATAACTAGTTATTTGCATAGTGAGGTATTTAATGAGCAAGTAAGAATAGAAAAAGAAAAGGGCATATGCGGTTTTATTGGGGGACCTCCTTGTCCAGATTTTTCATCAGCAGGAAAAAATAAAGGTCGTGATGGAGAAAACGGAAAATTAACAAAAACTTACTTTGATTTAATTATTGATAAAGAACCTGATTTTTTTCTTTTCGAGAATGTTAAAGGGTTACTAAGGACTAAAAAGCATAAATTATTTTATGATGAAATGAAAACTTGTCTCGAATCCAATGGGTATATAATAATTGATAATTTACTCAATTCATTGCAATATAATGTACCACAAGATCGGGAAAGAATTATTATGATCGGTTTTAAGAAAAACTCACTAAAAAAAGATATTAAGCTAGTCAACGATTATCTTAATTCTTATAATTGGGGTATCTCTAGACAAAATGTAATAGAGATTAAAAAATTAAATTGGCCAGATACGAATAGATTTGAAGTTGATGTTTTTAAAAATATTCCCTCTGATATTATTGAAGAATTAACAATCGAATTTTGGTTTAACAAAAACGACGTATATAATCATCCCAATACTAATGATTACTTTAAACCAAGACAAGCAATCGATAAATTTAAAAGTGTTTCTGAAGGAGATGTTTCAAAAAAGTCTTTTAAGCGATTGCATAGATGGAGATACTCTCCAACTGTTGCATATGGAAATAATGAAGTACACCTTCATCCATATAAATGTAGAAGGTTGTCTGTTTCAGAAGCATTAGCAATACAATCTCTTCCTAAAGAATTCTTTTTGCCAGATTATATTACCCTAACTGATAAGTTTAAAACTATTGGAAACGGTGTACCATTCTTAATGTCTTTGGGGATAGCTCAAAGTCTTCATAGATTAATAAATAAGATACTTTGATACCGAGGTGGAAATATGTGTATAATTATGAAGGGATTAAAAAAGAGCTAAAGCAGCTAAAACCAATTGATTTTTACATGAAATACATAGTGAAGTCCTATAACTGGTACTTCTCAGAAGTTTTATGTGCTGAAAAAGGTAAATCTATAGAGCTAATGGATAATTTCAAGGAAATTGTAACGAGAAACTTAGACATTAGCTTCCATAGTGTACAAATGGTTGGAAGTGCAAAGATAGGTTTTAGTTTATCGCCATATAAAAACTTCAGACAGTTTGTTAAGTATTCACCTAATGAACATATTCAAGAATCAGATATAGACTTGGCTATAATTTCAGCGCCATTATTTAATGAAATATGGCAAGCTATAAGAAAATGTAGAGCAACTGTATATTTGGCTAACTATAAAAAAATTGCAAATTCTGTATTTTTGGGATATATAAATGATAAAGACTTTTTAGAGATAGTCGATGTTTCTATAGATGTAAAAGAAAAAATAATGAAAACAAATAAGGAACTCATTGATGAACTATCTATACTCAATCCTATATCATACAGAATTTATAAATCGTGGGAGGATTTGGAGGAATATCAATTAGGAAGTATTGAGAAAGCGAGGAATATTCTATGAGATTTGAATTTACTGAAAATACTAAGACTATAAGTAATATTTATAGAATGTTTAATAAAGAAGAACTTATTATAGATAATACTTATCAAAGAAGATCTGTTTGGATAGAAAAAGATAAAATACGCCTTATTGAGACTATTCTATTAAATTTTGTAGTGCCTTCAGTATACTTTTGGCAAAGTGATACAAATCCGGAAACTGGGGATTCAATTACTCATATTGTTGATGGACAGCAAAGAATTAAAGCGGTTATGGACTTTATTGATAATAAATTTTGTTTAAAGGGAAGTGCTTTACTAGAAGATTCATTAATAGATGAATATAGTGGTAAGTATTTTGTGGATTTAAGCGATGAGGATAAAAAGAAAATATGGAATTATAAATTTTTTGTAATTGAAATAGATCTGAATGCAAATAAAAAAGATATTATAAATATGTTCTCAAGGCTAAATTTAACTGAATATACATTGAATGATCAAGAAAAAAGGAATACTATTCGAGGCTTATTTCATGAACTTGCTTATGAACTGTCTTTAAATGATTTCTGGAAACAAATTGATTTCTTTACTACTAATGATATGAAAAGGATGAAAGATATACAATTTAATGCGAGCATTATTTTGTTATGGCGGAATGGAATAATAGAGCAGTCTAACTCTTCTGCTGCTATAAATAGGGCTTATGAAGAGTTTAAAGAAGAATACCCAAGTATGAATCACGATAAAAACAGTATAATAAAAGCAATGGAAATGATATTGGAGTTAAATGAAGGAAAGGGTATTGATAAATTCATTAAGAAAAAAACTCAAATTTATTCAATTTTTTCAATTTGTTTTTATATGATAAGAAAGAATATGAAAATAAATAACGAGATAAAAAACAAATTCGAAGTGTTTGTTAAGATTTACAATCAATATAAGAATGAAGAGATTGTAGATTTGCAACTGAACGATGAAGAAAATAAAGTTTATGACTTGTTTAAAAAATATAAACAGGCTTCCTCTGAGGGTGTCAATAAATTATCCAATAGAGTTGCTAGATTTGATGTATTAAAAAAATTCTTATTAGAGTATAACTATTCTAATGAAATTACTGATAGTCTCTATGAAAAACTTCGGAAAAGCTAAGGTGCGAAATTAAACAAAAGTAACGAACAAAACGAACTTTCTTCTTAAGATTGTTCGTTTTTTTATATTGTCATTTCAAATTGAACTTGGTACAATAGACTCAGAAATCAAATAAGATGAATTCGTATAATCGCGGGGATATGGCCCGCAAGTTTCTACCAAGCTACCGTAAATGGCTTGACTACGTAAACATTTCTTTCGTTTGATATAAATAAAACACGTTTATTTATTCAAACTGAAATCCGTCTGTAGTCAAGCGTCCCAAAATGTATTGGGGCGTTTTTTATTTGGCGATTTCAGGGCAGGATAAATAGCAAAGAGTGAAGGGAGTCAAATAGCTTGAAAAAGTATTTTCAGTTTGATGAGCTGGGTACCAGCTATCGCAATGAGATCATTGGCGGATTAACGACTTTTTTATCTATGGCATATATTCTGTTCGTCAATCCAATTACGCTTGCTTTGGAGAGCGTGAAAGATTTTCCGGAGGCGCTGAGAATTGACCAAGGTGCGGTCTTTACAGCGACAGCGCTGGCGTCGGCAGCAGGCTGTATCTTAATGGGGTTGATAGCGAGGTATCCGATCGCCATCGCGCCCGGTATGGGGCTGAACGCGTTTTTTGCGTTTTCTGTCGTCCTTGGTATGGGCATTTCATGGCAGGCAGCTTTGTCTGGTGTTTTTATTTCAGGTCTTATTTTCGTTGCTCTTTCTTTAACAGGTTTTCGCGAAAAAATCATCAACGCCATTCCGCCTGAGCTGAAATTGGCAGTCGGCGCGGGTATCGGCTTATTTATTACATTCGTTGGATTGCAGGGATCAGGAATTATCACTGCAAACCCTTCTACACTCGTCACCATCGGAAACATTCACAGCGGCCCTGTGCTGTTAACGATTTTCGGTGTGATTGTAACGGTTATTTTAATGGTGCTTCGCGTCAACGCGGGCGTGTTTATCGGGATGCTGTTAACAGCGGTTGCCGGCATGATTTTCGGTTTGGTTCCTGTACCGACGCAAATCATCGGGAGTGTGCCGAGCCTTGCGCCGACGTTCGGACAAGCGTGGATTCACCTGCCGGATATTTTCTCCGTGCAGATGCTGATCGTCATTTTAACGTTCTTGTTTGTCGGATTTTTTGATACAGCGGGTACACTTGTTGCTGTGGCAACTCAAGCTGGTTTAATGAAGGAAAACAAATTGCCTCGTGCGGGACGTGCGCTTTTAGCTGATTCATCTTCGATTGTGATCGGTGCCGTACTCGGTACGTCTACAACAACTTCTTACGTTGAATCAAGCTCAGGTGTCGCTGCGGGCGCCCGTTCAGGATTTGCGGCGATTGTAACAGGTATTCTCTTTTTACTGGCTACGTTTTTCTCACCGCTTCTATCAGTCGTTACATCAAATGTAACAGCCCCGGCGCTTATTATTGTCGGTGCATTGATGGTCGCGCCGCTTGGCAAAATCGCATGGGATAAGTTCGAGGTGGCCGTTCCCGCTTTCCTTACCATGATCATGATGCCGTTAACGTACAGCATTGCGACCGGGATTGCCATCGGATTTATTTTCTATCCGATTACAATGGTGTGCAAAGGAAAAGCCAAAGAGGTTCATCCAATCATGTACGGGCTGTTTGTCGTATTTATCCTGTACTTTATCTTCTTAAAATAAAGATTGAAAACCAGCTGCATCGGCAGCTGGTTTTTTTGTTGCAAAAGGTAAAACCATTTCATACGATATACCGTCATGTAGATGTGCCGCCATGCTTTACTTAAATGGAAATGACTTGACTGTTCAGGAAGGCTTCGGTACCTTATATAAGTGTTTTATTTTCTTGCTGAATGGTATTCCGCCGTATATTTTTGATAGGAGTTGCTGACATGACGGAAGAAAGAAAAGAAACGTTTGAAGAAGAAATGAATCAGAGTGAAAGAATAGATGCAGATGAAGAACCGCTATCGAGAATGTCCAGAAATGCGAGCAGGCAAAGCAAGCAGAAGCAAAAACAAAAGCAGAAACCGCACAAGGAACGCGGTGAATCAACTGCTAAAGAAAAGCTTGCGTCTGTATGGGCAGCTGTCAACAGATATTGCGGTTTTGCGTTCTCGATTTTAAAATCACCAGCGAAAACCGTCGTGGCGGATGGTTTTTCTCATTATAAGTATGGTCTGATTTCAATGCTTATATTCAGTATGATCTTTTCAATCGGGAACTGGTTTCAGTTAAAAGCGAGCTGGAATCGGCCGCTCGGGTTTGGAGAACGCCATCACGCTTTTTATGACGGGTTTTTAGTCGTTCTTGTGTATTTGCTGCTCTTTTTCGCGGTAATGGTCTTTGCTGTATGGGCCGTCTCCCGCTATATGATGAAGCAGAAGGTAACGTTCAGGGAAGCGGCTGCCGGTTTGGGTTCATTGCTTGTACCAGTGATTGCTGTTTCAATCCTTTGGCTGATCTTTGCGATCGTAAATATCCCGATGTTGACAGTTCTGTTTACAGTGCTGATCTTGTTTTCGATCTTTTTTATGATGGCGCTGTATGTGCAGCGTCTGTATCAGGCGGCACAGGATGCACCGATTGACTATATCTATTGTGTATTTGCTGTAGTTGCGATAGCGCTGCTGTTTGCGGCGGTGACTTGGCCGTTGATTTCTGAGTATTTCACGGCGTCGCTGATTCCGCTTTAATGAAAAAAACCGGCTGTTCATAGCCGGTTTTTTTATGTCACACTTTTTACAAATATATCTAAAAACATAGTTGATTTGTAGGATTAATCCATGTATGATAGGGAAAATGCTGTAAACGTCCAGCGCACAAACCTTTATGTTTAAGGAGGATGATGGACATGGCTGATTTACTTCGCCGAGCGATTAATCAAAAGAAACAATTTTTAAAAACCAAATTACTGCTCTCGGAATTTTATCAGGGAAGAGGGGAACAGCTGGCTCATTATACGCTGAGTGAGCTTGAGAAAGAATACAAGTCCCTTCTGAAAATGAAAAAAGAGATCTGACAATAGATGAGAAGAGGTGAGTCTGCTGAAAAGCGGGCTTTTTGTTTTGATTTTGAAAAGGTGAGAAAGAGGGTAAACTACTACTGTTCCATCTCATAAAGCGCGTCGAAATATTTTGCTTAGACATACGGCCCTCAACTCATTGTAAATGGGCCGTTTCTCTAGTAGAATATGAATGCTTTATGCAAGCTGAAGAGTAGGGGGATGAAATAAAATGATGCAAACCATCTTATCAAATGGGATCGGCATGGTTCTCATAATTCTCATTATTAATATTGTTTATGTATCATTTTTTACGATAAGAATGATTTTAACGCTGAAAGGGCAACGGTATTTAGCGGCCGGCATCAGTACGATTGAAATATTGGTTTATGTGACGGGACTGAGTCTTGTGCTCGATAACTTAGACCAGATTCAAAATGTGATCGCGTACGCGCTTGGTTACGGTCTTGGCGTGATTGTCGGCATGAAAATAGAAGAAAAATTGGCGCTTGGCTATATTATGGTCAATGTGATTACGAAGGAACTAGACCTTGATCTTCCGAAGCAGCTCCGTGAAAAAGGATACGGTGTGACAAACTGGGTGGCCGGCGGGCTTGAAGGCGACCGTACAGCCCTTCAGATTCTGACACCGAGAAGATATGAACTCCAGCTGTATGATACGATTAAAACACTTGATTCAAAAGCCTTTATTATTGCCTATGAACCAAAAACAATCCACGGCGGCTTCTGGGTCAAAGCGGTGAAGAAGAGGAGAATTAAAGAATAATGGCAAAACCGAAAAAGAAAAAGTTTGAAGTGACAGATCAGCAAACGATTGATGCGGTGCTTCAGCAAATGAAAGAAGAAGGATATTTGCCTGTACGGCGAATGGAAGAGCCTATTTTTATGGAAAAAAAGGAAAATGGGTCAATTCAGATTGTTCCGTGCGGGAAAAAAATCGTATTTGAAGGGAAATTGATCTAAAACACGAACATTAGTAGAATGAATTTTTGTATCGTTCGATAATATCGTTGACATTATCTATGTCCGTTGTTAAGATAAACATGAAATCAAAACACGACCTCATATAATCTTGGGAATATGGCCCATAAGTTTCTACCCGGCAACCGTAAATTGCCGGACTATGCAGGAAAGTGATCGATAAAACTGACATGGATATATCGCAGAAGCGAACGACTGACGATACATGTACCATGCCCGGTTTGTATTGCTTCCTCATAAGTGCAATGCAAAGCGGGTATTTTTTATTTTCTGAAAACTAAAGCATTAGAAGGTGGGAACAGAATGCAGCCGCTAGTAGGAATCATCATGGGAAGCACTTCCGATTGGGAGACAATGAAAAACGCATGCGACATACTTGACGAACTTAATGTTCCATATGAAAAAAAGGTCGTTTCCGCTCACCGGACGCCTGATTTAATGTTTGAATACGCTGAAACGGCCAGAGAAAGAGGCATCAAGGTGATTATCGCCGGTGCCGGAGGAGCGGCGCATCTGCCAGGGATGACAGCGGCGAAAACAACACTGCCGGTCATCGGCGTTCCGGTTCAGTCTAAAGCGCTGAACGGACTGGATTCACTTCTTTCCATCGTCCAAATGCCTGGAGGCGTGCCTGTTGCGACAACAGCCATCGGCAAAGCGGGCGCTGTGAACGCAGGCCTGTTAGCGGCGCAAATTTTGTCAGCTTTTGACGAAGATCTTGCCCGCAAGCTGGATGAGAGAAGAGAAAATACAAAACAGACGGTGTTAGAAAGCAGTGATCAGCTTGTCTAATCAAATCATCTATCCGGGAGCAGTAATCGGCATTATCGGCGGCGGCCAGCTTGGGAAAATGATGGCGGTGTCCGCCAAACAAATGGGATATAAAGTCGCGGTCGTTGATCCGGTGAAAGATTCGCCGTGCGGGCAGGTTGCCGATATCGAGATTACCGCTCATTATAATGACCGTGAAGCGATTCGGAAATTGGCTGAAATCAGCGATATCATCACCTATGAGTTTGAAAACATCGATTATGACGCGCTGCATTGGCTAAAGGATCATGCGTATCTCCCGCAAGGAAGTGAGCTGCTGCTCATTACCCAAAACCGTGAAACAGAGAAAAAAGCAATTCAAGCAGCGGGCTGTGAAGTCGCGCCGTACAGCATCGTCAATACAAAGGATGAACTGAAACAGGCGGTACAGGAGCTTGGGCTTCCAGCAGTGCTGAAAACATGCCGCGGCGGATACGACGGCAAAGGCCAATTTGTGATCAAGGAAGAGACGCAAATGGAGCAGGCTGCCGCTCTTTTAGAACACGGAACTTGCATTCTCGAAAGCTGGGTTTCTTTTAAAATGGAACTGTCGGTTATCGTTGTCAGATCGGTAAACGGCGAAGTTTCAACATTTCCGGCAGCTGAAAACATTCACCACAACAATATTCTCTTCCAAAGCATCGTGCCTGCACGAGTGGAGGAAGGAATTCAGCAGAAGGCTGCTGAGCTGGCTGTTAAGCTGGCTGATGAGCTTAATCTTGTCGGGCCGCTTGCTGTTGAGATGTTCCTGACAGAAGACGGAGAGCTTTTGGTCAATGAACTGGCGCCAAGACCGCACAATTCAGGACATTATACGCTGGACCTTTGCGAGACGAGCCAGTTTGAACAGCATATCAGAGCGGTATGCGGCCTTCCGCTAGGGAAGACAGATTTGCTGAAGCCGGGCATGATGGTGAATCTTCTCGGTGATGAAGTGAAGCTTGTGGAGGAAGAGCCGGACCTTTTAAAAGAAGCAAAGCTATATATATACGGAAAACATGAAATCAAAAAAGGCCGCAAAATGGGGCATATTACATTTATGAAGCAGCCTGAAGACCACTGGATTCAGGAGATCACAAATAAATGGATGAATAGAGACGGAGGACAAGCAGAATGATCGAACGTTACTCAAGACCTGAAATGTCCGCGATTTGGACGGATGAAAACAGATTTCAAGCATGGCTAGAGGTGGAGATTCTTGCCTGTGAAGCGTGGGCGGAGCTTGGCGTTATTCCGAAAGAAGACGTAAAGGTTATGCGCGAGAACGCGTCATTTGACATCAACCGCATTTTAGAAATCGAACAGGACACGCGCCATGATGTTGTCGCTTTTACACGAGCCGTTTCCGAATCACTGGGCGAAGAAAGAAAATGGGTGCATTACGGCTTAACGTCTACTGACGTTGTTGACACTGCTCTTTCTTACTTATTAAAACAGGCAAACGATATTCTGCTCAAGGACCTTGAGAGATTTGTTGACATTATAAAAGAAAAAGCGAAAGAGCATAAATACACAGTCATGATGGGGCGCACACACGGCGTACACGCTGAGCCTACAACATTCGGCTTAAAACTCGCGCTTTGGCATGAAGAAATGAAACGGAATCTTGAGCGTTTCAAACAAGCGAAAGAAGGCATCGAGGTTGGGAAGATTTCCGGCGCTGTCGGCACATATGCGAACATTGATCCATTTGTTGAACAATATGTATGCGAGAAGCTCGGATTGAAAGCAGCACCGATTTCAACTCAAACCCTTCAGCGTGACCGCCATGCTGATTATATGGCGACACTTGCTTTAATCGCGACAAGCATCGAGAAATTCGCAGTGGAAATCCGCGGACTGCAAAAAAGTGAAACACGCGAAGTTGAGGAATTTTTCGCGAAAGGGCAAAAGGGTTCATCTGCAATGCCGCACAAACGCAACCCGATCGGCTCTGAAAACATGACAGGCATGGCGCGCGTTATTCGCGGCTACATGATGACGGCTTACGAAAATGTTCCATTATGGCATGAGCGAGATATTTCTCATTCATCAGCAGAACGAATTATTCTTCCGGATGCGACAATCGCGCTCAACTACATGCTGAACCGCTTCTCTAACATCGTGAAGAACTTAACGGTCTTCCCGGAAAACATGAAGCGCAACATGGACCGCACTCTCGGCCTTATCTACTCTCAGCGCGTGCTGCTTGCTTTGATTGACACAGGCCTGACTCGTGAAGAAGCCTATGATACAGTACAGCCAAAAGCAATGGAGGCGTGGGAAAAACAAGTGCCGTTCCGTGAACTTGTGGAAGCGGAAGAGAAAATCACGTCCCGTCTTTCTCCAGAAAAAATTGCTGACTGCTTTGATTACAACTACCATCTGAAAAATGTTGATCTGATCTTTGAACGTTTAGGTTTGGCATAGAAGAAGCTTTTTAAGCGGCTTCTTCTAAGCTGCCGCAGTTTGAAAATTCCCAACATTCGGGTTAGGAGGCCTTCCGTGAATATTGTGAAGAATGAACTTTTATACGAAGGAAAAGCAAAAAAGATCTACAAAACCGATGACGAAAACACGCTGTATGTTGTATATAAAGACTCCGCCACTGCCTTTAACGGCGAGAAAAAAGCAGAAATCAGCGGAAAAGGGCGTTTAAATAACGAGATTTCAAGCTTCATTTTCAAACACCTTCATACTAAGGGCATTAACAATCACTTTATCGAGCGCATTTCGGCAACAGAGCAGCTTATAAAAAAAGTGACGATTGTGCCGCTTGAAGTCGTCGTCAGAAATGTTGTGGCAGGAAGCATGTCCAAACGTCTCGGCATTCCAGAAGGCACGGAGCTTGAACAGCCGATTATCGAGTTTTACTACAAGGATGACGCGCTGGGTGATCCGCTCATCACAGAAGATCATATTTGGCTCTTGAAAGCGGCGACTCCTGAGCAGGTAGAAACGATTAAATCCATTACAAAAACAGTAAATGAAGAGCTTCAGGGCATTTTTGACGATTGTCATGTCAGATTAATAGATTTCAAGCTTGAATTCGGTTTAGATGCAGACGGGCAAGTGCTATTGGCGGATGAAATTTCTCCTGACACATGCCGCTTGTGGGATAAAGACACGAACGAAAAGCTGGACAAAGATTTATTCAGACGCAATCTGGGAAGCTTAACCGACGCATACGAAGAGATTTTCAAAAGACTGGGAGGCATTCATCATGTATAAAGTAAAAGTTTATGTCAGCTTAAAAGAAAGTGTACTAGATCCACAAGGGAGCGCTGTCCAGCATGCCTTGCACAGTATGACTTATAACGAAGTTCAAGATGTGCGCATCGGGAAATACATGGAGCTTACCATTGAAAAATCAGACCGAGATCTTGACGTGCTGGTGAAAGAAATGTGCGAAAAACTTCTTGCGAATACAGTGATTGAAGATTACAGATATGAAGTTGAGGAGGTAGTCGCACAGTGAAATTTGCGGTGATTGTGTTACCCGGCTCCAACTGTGATATCGATATGTATCATGCTGTAAAGGATGAACTCGGCCATGAAGTGGAATACGTCTGGCATGAGGAAACAAGCCTTGACGGCTTCGACGGTGTGTTAATTCCGGGAGGATTTTCTTACGGCGATTACTTAAGATGCGGCGCTATCGCCCGATTTGCGAATATTATGCCAGCTGTCAAACAGGCGGCGGCTGAAGGAAAACCTGTTCTTGGCGTCTGCAACGGATTCCAGATTTTACAGGAGCTCGGCCTTCTGCCAGGCGCAATGAGACGCAACAAAGATTTGAAGTTCATTTGCCGTCCGGTTGAATTGATTGTGCAGAACGACGAAACCTTATTCACATCTTCCTACGAAAAGGGCCAATCAATTACAATCCCGGTTGCCCACGGTGAAGGAAATTTCTACTGTGATGACGAAACGCTTGCTTCTTTGAAAGAAAACAATCAAATTGCTTTCACATACGGCTCCAATATTAACGGAAGTGTCAGCGACATTGCCGGTGTCGTGAATGAGAAAGGCAACGTACTAGGCATGATGCCTCACCCTGAGCGCGCGGTCGATGAACTGCTTGGAAGCGCCGACGGTCTTAAATTGTTTCAGTCTATCGTGAAAAATTGGAGGGAAACTCATGTCACTACTGCTTGAACCAAGTAAAGAACAAATAAAAGAAGAGAAACTGTATCAGCAAATGGGTGTCAGTGATGATGAGTTTGCATTGATTGAATCCATTCTTGGAAGATTGCCGAACTACACAGAAATCGGAATTTTTTCTGTCATGTGGTCAGAGCATTGCAGCTACAAAAACTCAAAGCCGATTCTGCGTAAATTCCCGACAAGCGGCGAGCGCGTGCTGCAAGGTCCGGGGGAAGGCGCCGGAATCGTAGATATCGGTGATAACCAAGCGGTTGTGTTCAAAATTGAATCACATAACCACCCATCAGCTCTCGAACCTTACCAAGGCGCTGCGACTGGCGTAGGCGGCATTATCCGTGACGTATTCTCAATGGGTGCCCGTCCAATCGCTGTTTTGAACTCTCTTCGATTTGGTGAACTGACTTCACCGCGCGTGAAGTACTTGTTTGAAGAAGTAGTAGCGGGTATCGCCGGATACGGCAACTGTATCGGCATCCCGACAGTCGGCGGAGAAGTGCAGTTTGACAGCAGCTATGAAGGAAATCCGCTCGTCAACGCAATGTGCGTCGGTTTAATCAACCATGAAGACATCAAAAAAGGCCAGGCGAAGGGTGTCGGCAACACAGTAATGTACGTAGGAGCGAAAACAGGGCGTGACGGAATTCACGGCGCTACGTTTGCTTCTGAAGAAATGTCTGATTCGTCTGAAGAAAAACGCTCTGCTGTTCAAGTCGGCGATCCGTTTATGGAGAAGCTTTTGCTTGAAGCATGCCTGGAAGTCATTCAATGCGATGCGTTAGTCGGCATTCAGGATATGGGAGCTGCCGGTTTAACAAGCTCAAGTGCGGAAATGGCAAGTAAAGCCGGCTCTGGTATTGAAATGAACCTTGACCTGATTCCTCAGCGTGAAACAGGCATGACTGCATATGAAATGATGCTTTCTGAATCACAGGAACGGATGCTTTTGGTCATCGAGCGCGGACGTGAGCAGGAAATCATCGATATTTTTGACAAGTACGATCTTGAAGCGGTTTCTGTAGGACGTGTAACAGATGATAAAATGCTTCGCCTGACACACAAAGAAGAGGTTGTATGCGAACTGCCTGTTGATGCCTTGGCAGAAGAAGCACCGGTTTACCATAAGCCTTCTCAAGAGCCTGCATACTACCGCGAGTTTTTAGAAACGGAAGTTCCGGCTCCTCAAATTGATGATGCGAATGAAACATTGAAGGCGCTCCTCCAGCAGCCGACAATCGCAAGCAAAGAGTGGGTTTACGATCAATATGACTACATGGTGCGGACGAATACAGTTGTCGCTCCCGGGTCCGATGCGGGTGTTCTCAGAATCCGCGGAACGAAAAAGGCGCTGGCGATGACGACAGACTGTAACGCGCGTTATCTCTATCTTGATCCTGAAGTCGGCGGGAAAATCGCTGTCGCTGAAGCGGCGCGCAATATCATTTGCTCAGGTGCAGAACCGCTTGCAGTCACAGATAACCTTAACTTCGGGAACCCGGAGAAACCGGAAATCTTCTGGCAAATCGAAAAAGCGGCTGACGGCATCAGCGAGGCGTGCAATGTTCTCAGCACACCGGTTATCGGCGGAAACGTATCGCTTTATAACGAATCAAACGGCACGGCGATCTACCCGACACCTGTTATCGGTATGGTCGGCTTGATTGAAGATACAGCACACATTACAACACAGCATTTCAAACAAGCGGGAGATCTCGTTTACGTGATCGGCGAAACAAAACCTGAGTTTGCCGGAAGCGAGCTGCAAAAAATGACAGAAGGCAGCATTTACGGAAAAGCGCCGCAAATCGATCTTGATGTAGAGCTGACACGTCAAAGAGCATTGCTTGACGCGATTAAAAAAGGCTTCGTTCAATCTGCGCATGATGTGTCTGAAGGCGGCTTAGGCGTAGCGATTGCAGAAAGTGTCATGACGACGGAAAACCTTGGCGCTAACGTAACTGTTGCAGGGGAAGCAGCGTTATTATTCTCTGAATCTCAATCCCGCTTCGTCGTTTCAGTGAAAAAAGAACACCAAGCAGCGTTTGAAGCAGCTGTGAACGATGCGGTTCATATCGGTGAAGTAACGGCTGACGGACTTCTGGCGATTCAAAACCAAGACGGACAACAATTGATTCATGCGCAAACGAAAGAGCTTGAGCGCGCATGGAAAGGAGCTATCCCATGCTTGCTGAAATCAAAGGCTTAAATGAAGAGTGCGGCGTATTTGGGATTTGGGGACATGAAGAAGCGCCGCAAATCACGTATTACGGCCTCCACAGCCTCCAGCACAGAGGACAGGAGGGCGCGGGAATTGTCGCAACTGACGGTGAAAAACTGACGGCGCACAAAGGTCAAGGGCTGATCACTGAAGTATTTCAAAATGGCGAGCTCAGCAAAGTGAAGGGAAAAGGCGCTATCGGGCACGTTCGTTACGCAACGGCTGGAGGCGGCGGATACGAAAATGTTCAGCCGCTCCTCTTCCGTTCCCAAAACAACGGCAGCCTGGCGCTTGCTCATAACGGAAACCTTGTCAATGCCACTCAGCTGAAGCAGCAGCTTGAAAATCAAGGGAGCATCTTCCAGACCTCTTCGGACACAGAGGTTTTGGCTCACCTGATCAAAAGAAGCGGCCACTTCACACTGAAAGATCAAATTAAAAACTCGCTTTCCATGCTGAAAGGCGCCTACGCGTTCCTGATTATGACTGAAACAGAAATGATCGTCGCGCTTGACCCGAACGGGCTTAGACCGCTGTCTATCGGCATGATGGGCGACGCTTATGTGGTCGCATCAGAAACGTGCGCATTCGATGTTGTCGGCGCAACATATCTTCGTGAGGTAGAGCCTGGCGAAATGCTGATCATCAATGATGAAGGCATGAAATCAGAGCGTTTTTCCATGAATATCAACCGTTCCATTTGCAGCATGGAGTACATTTATTTCTCCAGACCTGACAGCAACATTGACGGTATTAACGTGCACAGTGCCCGTAAAAACCTTGGGAAAATGCTGGCTCAGGAATCCGCAGTTGAAGCTGATGTTGTAACAGGGGTTCCGGATTCCAGTATTTCTGCGGCGATCGGCTATGCAGAAGCAACAGGCATCCCGTATGAGCTTGGCTTAATCAAAAACCGCTATGTCGGGAGAACGTTTATTCAGCCGTCCCAGGCTCTGCGCGAGCAAGGCGTGAGAATGAAGCTATCTGCGGTGCGCGGGGTTGTGGAAGGCAAACGCGTCGTCATGGTAGATGACTCTATCGTGCGCGGAACAACAAGCCGCCGGATTGTCACGATGCTAAGAGAAGCGGGTGCGACAGAGGTGCATGTCAAAATCAGTTCACCGCCGATTGCTCATCCGTGCTTTTACGGCATTGACACGTCCACACATGAAGAACTGATCGCGTCATCCCATTCAGTTGAAGAAATCCGTCAGGAAATCGGGGCCGACACCCTCTCATTTTTGAGTGTGGATGGGCTCTTGAAAGGCATCGGCAGAAAATACGATGACTCAAATTGCGGACAGTGTCTCGCTTGCTTTACAGGAAAATATCCGACTGAAATTTACCAGGATACAGTGCTTCCTCATGTGAAAGAAGCGGTATTAACCAAATAAAAACTTGAAAATGACATAAAGGCAGCGCAGTACGGCTGCCTTTCTCTTTCTGCCCTCGTTCGGGGAGATATTTTGAATAGCGCCTTAAAGGAGTGAATAGGATGTCTGAAGCATATAAAAACGCAGGAGTTGACATCGAAGCCGGGTATGAAGCTGTAAAACGAATGAAAAAACATGTGGAGCGCACAAAACGGCTTGGCGTTATGGGCAGCCTTGGCGGTTTTGGCGGCATGTTTGACCTGTCTGAGCTTTCTTATCAAAAACCTGTTTTAATTTCGGGAACGGACGGTGTCGGCACAAAATTAAAGCTCGCTTTTTCCATGGATAAGCATGACACGATTGGCGTGGACGCTGTTGCAATGTGCGTCAATGATGTGCTGGCACAAGGTGCAGAACCGCTGTTTTTCCTCGATTATTTAGCGGTCGGCAAAGCGGACCCTGTGAAAATAGAGCAGATCGTACAAGGTGTGGCGGACGGCTGTGAGCAGTCAGGTTCAGCCTTAGTCGGCGGCGAGACAGCTGAAATGCCGGGACTATATACAGCTGATGAATACGATATTGCCGGTTTCTCAGTCGGAGTGGCGGAAAAGGACGAAATCGTGACTGGCGAAAACATCGAGGAGGGCCATCTTTTGATCGGCCTCAGCTCCAGTGGCCTTCACAGCAACGGGTTTTCCCTTGTGAGAAAAGTGCTTTTGGACGATGCTGAGCTGGATCTTGATAAAACATACGAGCCGTTTGAGCGTCCCCTTGGCGAGGAGCTGCTTGAGCCGACAAGAATTTACGTGAAACCTGTACTCGCCGCGGTGAAAAGCGGAAAAATCGACGGCATGGCTCACGTTACAGGCGGAGGATTCATCGAAAATATCCCGCGCATGCTTCCAGAAGGCTTAAGTGCGGAAATCGATCACGGCTCATGGCCGATCCCGCCGATTTTCTCTTTCCTGCAAGAGTACGGCAAGCTGAAGGAAGAAGACATGTTCAACGTCTTTAATATGGGGATCGGTTTTGTTTTGGCAGTCAAAGAAGAGCATCTGACAGATGTGATCGGCACACTTGAAAGCCATGGCGAAAAAGCCTATTTGATCGGGCGTGTGAAACAAGGCGAAGGCGTCACATTCGGCGGTGCGGCACTTTCATGAAAAAGTTTGCGGTATTTGCATCCGGAAATGGTTCAAACTTCGAAGCGATCGTCACGAGGATGAAAGAGGAGAACTGGGATGCGTCCGTATCGCTTCTCGTTTGCGACAAGCCGCAGGCGAAAGTCATCGAACGGGCGGAAACGTTCCATATTCCATCCTTTGCATTTGAGCCGAAGTCTTATGAAAACAAGGCCGCATTTGAGCGGGCCATTATTGAACAGCTTGACCTGCACGAGGTTGAATTGATTGTTCTTGCCGGCTATATGAGGCTGATCGGCGACACGCTGCTTCAGGCATACGGAGGAAAAATCATCAACATTCACCCGTCGCTTCTTCCCGCGTTTCCGGGGATTGACGCAGTCGGACAGGCGTATCGCGCGGGTGTGAAGGTTGCCGGGATCACCGTGCATTATGTCGATGAAGGAATGGATACAGGCCCGATCATCGCTCAAAAGGCAATCGAAATTGACAAGAGCGATACATTGGAAACAATTGAACAGCGAATTCACAAGCTTGAGCATAAATGGTATCCGAGTGTGATTAAACAGCTATTAGGATTAAATAACAGAGGTGAAAAGGCATGACCATTAAACGTGCATTAATCAGTGTTTCAGATAAAACAAATCTCGTTCCTTTCGTAAAAGAACTGACAGGGCTTGGCGTTGAAGTGATTTCAACAGGCGGAACGAAAAAGCTTCTTCAAGAAAACGGTGTGAATGTGATCGGAATTTCTGAAGTGACAGGCTTTCCTGAAATTATGGACGGACGGCTCAAAACACTTCATCCGAATATTCACGGCGGTCTTCTGGCGGTTCGCGGCAATGAAGAGCATATGGCGCAGATCAATGAACACGGGATTCAGCCGATTGACCTCGTAGTCGTCAACCTTTATCCATTTAAAGAAACGATTTCTAAAGAAGATGTCACATATGAAGAAGCGATTGAAAACATTGACATCGGCGGACCGGGCATGCTGCGTGCGGCATCCAAAAACCATCAGGATGTGACGGTTATCGTCGATCCGGCGGATTACAGCCCAGTGCTGAATCAAATCAAAGAAGAAGGCGGCGTATCACTTCAGAAAAAACGCGAGCTGGCGGCAAAAGTATTCCGTCATACTGCGGCATATGATGCACTGATCGCTGACTATCTGACAGACGTTGTCGGTGAAAAAGAACCAGAGCAATTCACTGTGACATTTGAGAAAAAACAATCACTTCGCTACGGAGAAAACCCGCATCAGGAAGCGACATTCTATCAAACAGCTCTACCTGTCAAAGGCTCCATTGCGCAAGCAGAACAGCTCCACGGAAAAGAGCTTTCTTACAACAACATTAAAGACGCGGATGCGGCAGTTCAAATCGTTCGTGAATTCAATGAGCCGGCTGCGGTTGCTGTGAAGCATATGAATCCGTGCGGCGTAGGAACTGGAAAAACGATCGCAGAAGCGTTTGACAGAGCGTTTGAAGCGGATAAAACTTCTATCTTCGGCGGCATAATCGCGCTGAACCGTGAAGTGGACAAGGCAACTGCCGAAGTGCTTCACAACATTTTCTTAGAAATCGTCATTGCGCCTTCATTCAGCCAAGAAGCGCTTGACATCCTGACTGCGAAGAAAAATCTTCGTTTGCTGACGCTTGATGTCGCTGCTGCCGTTCAAAAAGAAAAACAGCTGACATCCGTTCAAGGCGGACTGCTCATTCAAGATTTAGATATGCACGGCTTCGATGATGCCGAGATCAGCATTCCGACAAAAAGAGAGCCGAACGAGCAAGAGTGGGAAGACTTGAAGCTTGCTTGGAAAGTCGTCAAGCATGTGAAATCAAATGCGATCGTCCTCGCGAAGGACAACATGACAGTCGGCGTCGGAGCGGGTCAAATGAACCGCGTCGGATCAGCGAAAATCGCCATTGAGCAAGCAGGTGAAAAAGCGAAAGGCAGCGCGCTCGGTTCGGATGCATATTTCCCAATGCCGGATACTGTCGAAGAAGCGGCAAAAGCGGGCGTTACGGCCATCATTCAGCCAGGCGGATCGATCCGCGATGAGGATTCCATCAAAAAAGCGGATGAGTATGGCATTGCCATGGTATTCACCGGCATTAGACACTTCAAACATTAAGGGGATGAAAACGACGTGAATGTATTAATTATCGGTAAAGGCGGAAGAGAACATACGCTGGCATGGAAGGCAGCGCAAAGCAGCCTCGTCGAGAACGTATTTGCCGCTCCTGGAAATGACGGCATGGCCGCTTCCGCACAGCTTGTAAACATTGAGGAAAGCGACCACGCCGGGCTTGTCTCGTTTGCAAAAGAAAATCAGGTCGGCCTGACCATTGTCGGCCCTGAGGTTCCTTTAATTGAAGGTCTGGTGGATGAGTTTGAAAAAGCCGGTCTGCGTGTGTTCGGCCCGTCAAAAGCCGCTGCGATCATCGAAGGAAGCAAACAGTTTGCTAAGGATTTAATGAAGAAATACGACATTCCGACCGCAGAATACGATACGTTTACATCCTTTGAAGAGGCAAAGGCATATGTGCAGGAAAAAGGCGCTCCGATTGTCATAAAAGCAGATGGACTTGCAGCTGGAAAAGGTGTAACTGTTGCCATGACAGAGGAAGAAGCAATTGCATGCCTGCATGATTTTCTTGAGGATGAAAAATTCGGTGATGCAAGCGCGTCAGTTGTCATTGAAGAATTTCTATCCGGTGAAGAGTTTTCTCTAATGGCGTTTGTTAAAGGAGAAAAAGTGTACCCAATGGTAATTGCCCAAGACCACAAGCGGGCGTTTGACGGAGACAAAGGCCCGAATACGGGCGGAATGGGCGCTTACTCTCCAGTTCCGCAAATTTCGGAAGAAACCGTGCGCCATGCGGTAGAAACAATCGTCCAACCCGCCGCTAAAGCAATGGTACAAGAAGGCCGTTCCTTCACTGGCGTATTGTACGCGGGATTGATGCTCACTGAAAACGGCTCGAAGGTCATCGAATTTAATGCCCGCTTTGGCGATCCGGAAACACAGGTCGTGGTTCCGCGCATGGAATCTGATCTGGTACAGGTGCTTCTTGATCTTTTAGATGATAAGGAAGTCGACTTAAGATGGAAGGATACCGCGGCGGTAAGTGTTGTGCTTGCTTCTGAAGGGTACCCGGAAAGCTACGCAAAAGGCACGCCGATCGGCAGCCTTGCAGCGGAAACTGAGCAGGTTGTGGTGTTCCATGCCGGAACGAAAGCAGAAGGCGGAGAATTCGTCACAAACGGCGGCCGCGTCGCCAATGTGACTGCTTTTGATGAAACATTTGAAGCGGCGAGAGACCGAGTGTACAAAGCCGTTGATGAGATCATCAAGCCGGGACTCTTTTTCAGAAAAGACATTGGGGCACGCGCTTTAAAGGCTGCTCAAAAATAATATGCAAAAAACCCGCAGATTGAGCTGCGGGTTTTTTGTTATATCAAAGCGGGGTGGTGAGCGGAAGAAGAAAGCACAACCAGTGTGGTCGGTTTTCCATGGGCCATCGAGGCGTCAATAAAATCTTCAAGTGTATGTACTGATTCTGTCACCACTTTTGTCACATAGCTGTACATCCCTGTAATGCGGTGGTTTTCTGCCACATCCGAGTGCGCTGTGGCAAAAGCGGCGTAATGTTTGCAGCTTTTCGGCTCCATCAGGATAAAAGCGGTCACATGCTTGTTTAGTTTTTCGTAGCAGATATTCGCGCTGTATCCGGTAATCACTCCTTTATCTTCAAGCTTCCTGACACGTTCCGCCGCGCTTGGCGAGCTGAGTCCGACAAGCTTTCCCAGCTCAACCATTGTTAATCTGCCATTTCGCTGCAAATGCGAGAGAATCTGAAGGTCTGTATCGTCCATTTGTCTGGCTCCTTTACATATTTAGGCGAATGAATGAAAATTCCTTTGATCATAAGGTAATGCTGTTGATTTAACTTCATTGTAGCATATGGATACCATCTTATTTTTCCTATAATAAAGCCATCAATGGGAGAGGAGGCATCATGTTGCCAGAATTACAGCGTTCTATTACTTGGATACAAGGAACGGCGTTAACGATTGGGGCCGTTTTAGGCTGCGGGATATTAATTTTGCCGTCTGTCACCGCTGACGCAGCCGGCCCCGCTTCTTTATTTGTTTGGGTGTTCATGTCTTTCTTATCATTTCTTCTTGTCGGCACGCTGGCCCGGCTTGTGAAAATAGCGCCCAGCGCGGGAGGAATCACGGCTTATGTGCAGCTGGCTTTTCAGAAAAAAGCCGGGGCGGTTTTGGGCTGGATTATGTTAGGGTCCGTTCCGATCGGCGTTCCCATCATCGCTTTGACTGGCGCGCATTACGTCAGTTACGTCACAGAGGCTTCGGATTGGCAGATTACTTTGATTGCAGGCTGCATGCTGGCTGTTTCCATCTTGCTTCATATGAGAGGCATTCAACTATCCGCAAACATCAGTACACTCGTCATTTGTGTCATCGTGTTTCTGCTTGTCACTTCAGTTGCCGTGTCATTGCCTCACGTCAAAGCAGCAGAATTCAAGCCGTTTCTTCCGCATGGCTGGTCAGCCGCCGGATCTGTTTCTGTTATGATTTTTTTCTCTTTTGTAGGCTGGGAAATGATTACTCCATTGGCTGAAGAGTTTACTCATCCTGAAAAAGATGTCCCGCTCAGCTTGTTTTTAGCGGCAGCTTGTGTGGCGGGGCTGTATATCATGCTGTCATTTGTGACTGTGGGTACTCATTCATATGGAGAGAACGGAGAAATCGCATCACTTGCCATGCTCATCTCAAAAGGAGCAGGGGAAAGCGGAGTATATGTAACGGTATGTTTAGCGCTGTTTATCACATTTGCCACCATTCATGCCAATATTGCGGGATTTTCCAGAATGGTGTACGCATTGGCGAGAGAGGGGCACATTCCTGTATATTTCGGGAAACTCAGTGAGACAAAACATACGCCTATCCGTGTATTGACAGCGCTGGTCGCAGTGTTTGGCTTAGTGCTGGCATCGCATGGCCTATTTCAAATCGATTTGACGACTCTGTTAAAAGGGCCGAGTGCGGCATTCATCGCATCTTACATATGTACAATGGCTGCGGCGCTGAAACTGCTGAGCTGGAGAGATTCAGGATGGTGGATGGCGCTCGGGGCGTTTGCGGCGTGTGCAGTGATTTACTCATTCAGCGGCTGGGCGCTCCTTTATCCTGTAGTGCTGGCAGCCGCAGGGTACCTCTATATGAAGAAAAAGCTTGCTCACGTTTCGTGAGCAAGCTTTTTTGTTCATCTATTTTGATGCTCCTGTTCGTTATTTCCGAAATCGCTGTTTTGAAACATGTAGGTCACGGGACAGAAGCGCAGGATTCCCGAACCTGCTTTCATGGCCCCCATAAAGATGTAAAAGAGGTGCATTTTGCACCAAGGTTTTTTCGTAAACTTTGCGCTGGCGGCTGACATAATCGTCAGTCCGCAGGCGATTCTGAAGACGGCATTGATGAGACTGATGTTTGGCTTCATGGAAATCCGCTCCTTTTACTTAAAAAAATTTTTTAATTGAACCTTCAAAAATTTGTAACGTTTTTACCGTGCGTGTTGAGGAAGGATGTGATAACATGAGTCTAATACATGTAAAGGAGAGTATGTGAATGTCCGAACGCACCTTTAACTGGAAAAACAAAGACATCAGGGCACAGGTTGATGTTGTAGACTCAAAGCTGCTTCCAACGCTCCTTTTACGGAATGCTCTCGTCTTAAATCCATATGTAAAACAATGGCTGAAAAAAAACATTTGGATTTATCAGGACCGCATCGTTTATGTGGGTCATGAACTTCCGAACAGAGCCGAAGAAATTCATACGATAGATTGTGAAGGAAAATACATTGTGCCAGGGTATATCGAACCGCACGCACATCCTTTTCAAATATATAATCCCCAAACGCTGGCGGAATATGTGTCTCAATACGGAACAACGACATTTGTGAATGATAACTTATTTTTGCTTTTACAAAGCGGAAAAAAGAAAGCGCTTACGATATTAAACGAACTTAAAAAGCAGCCCGTTCAATATTTTTGGTGGTCACGATATGACCTCCAGACCGAGGTTCTGAACGAGGATCACGTTCTTCCGTTTGATGTCAGAAAGCAGTGGATTGAACATCCGGATGTGATTCAAGGCGGAGAAATGACCGGATGGCCTCGTTTGGTAGATGGTGATGATTTAATGCTTCACTGCATGCAAGCTACAAAGAAACAGCGGAAACGCATTGAAGGGCATTTTCCCGGCGCTTCAGATAAAACGCTTACAAAAATGAAACTGTTCGGAGCTGATTGTGATCATGAAGCGATGACAGGTGAGGAAGTGATGAGAAGGCTGGAACTGGGCTACTATGTTTCCCTTCGAAACTCCTCCATTCGCCCCGATGTAAGAAAGATCTTGCAGGAGCTGCATGAGAAGGGCTTCCGCTATTATGACCACTTCTTTTACACAACAGACGGCGCGACGCCGAATTTCTATAAAGGCGGCATGACAAATGAGCTGATCCGCATCGCGTTAGAAGAAGGTGTTCCCGCAATCGATGCCTACAATATGGCATCATTTAATATTGCGAAGTATTACCAAATGGATGATTATTTAGGAGTTGTCGGACCGGGAAGACTGGCGTCACTGAACATACTTGAAGATCCGTTAGATCCGAACCCCGTGACCGTTCTGTCTAAAGGGATTATCCTTCGTGAAGACGGATGTGATTTGAAGGCGTTTACAAAGACGGCCTGGAACAAAGGCGGTCTTGTCCCGCTTGAGCTTTCATATGATATGACGATGGATGATTTGCAGTTTTCCATGCCGATGGGCGTAAAAATGCGGAATGCGGTCATTATGGAGCCGTATATGATTGAGATCGACAATTCGATGGAACAGCTATCGTTTGACCATGATGAAAGTTATTTGACAATGCTTGATAAACATGGGAAATGGCGCGTCAATACAATGATAAAAGGCTTTGCCTCAAGCGTGCAGGGATTTGTGAGCTCCTTTACGACGACAGGCGATATTGTCGCGATTGGAAAAAATAAAGCGGATATGCTGCTCGCTTTCGCTCGTATGAAAGAGATCGGGGGAGGAATCGTTCTTGCGGAAAATGGGAATATTCTGCATGAAATTCCGCTTGCGCTCTGCGGCTGTGCTTCTTCGGAATCGTATGAAGACGTGCTTGAGAAGGAACAAAAGCTGAGAGATCTTTTGACAGAAAGAGGCTACGAATTTTGTGACCCGGTTTATACGCTGCTCTTTTTGCAAAGTACGCACCTTCCGTATATACGCATTACGCCGAGAGGAATCTTCGACGTCATGAAAAAAACTGTACTCTTTCCATCGATAATGCGTTAAAATATAAAAGAGCGGGGAGCCGACATATGAAAAAATGGATGACAGTTTGCGTGCTGTGTTTCGTGTTTTTTCTGCTTGTATCTTGCCAGCAGAAGGACGCTGTCCCGGATACCGCAAAGAAGCCGAAAGCTCCTTTGACGGGACTGGAGATTGAACAGAAGGTGACTGAACGCCGGCCTGTTGCTGTTGTGGTGAACAATCACCCTAAGGCGAGGCCGCAATCAGGACTGTCTAAAGCCGACATTGTCATAGAAGCGCTTGCCGAAGGGCAAATTACACGATTTCTGGCCATTTTCCAAAGCCAGATGCCTGAAACTGTCGGACCTGTGCGGAGCGCGCGGGAATATTTCGTCACTCTCAGCAATGGCTTTGACAGTATATTTGTCCATCACGGCTGGAGTCCCGGCGCCAAAGAGCAGCTGGAATCCGGAGCTGCCGATTATATGAACGGATTGGATTTTGACGGAAGCTTATTTTGGAGAGCTGATTTCAGCAAACCGCCCCATAATTCCTACACGTCTTATGATTACATAAAAAAGGCGGCGGAACAAAAGGGATATGAGCTGAAGCGGAAAACAGATCCGCTGCTGTTTCAAACATCAGAAGCAAAACCTGCAAATGAATCTTACAATGTTCGGGTAGATTATGGGACAAAGAACGTTACAAATCTTGTCGAATATAACTATGATAAAAAAGCTGAAGCTTATACTAGAAGCTCTGATGGTGTCATAACGACAGACCGGGAAACCGGAAAGCCGGTTGCAATGCAAAATATTTTCATTGTTGAAGCCAGCCATCATATTATTGATCAAGATGGAAGGCGGGACATCGACCTGGAATCAGGGGGTAAAGGTCTGTTGTTTCAGCACGGAAACGTCATTGAAACAGACTGGAAACAAGTAAACGGAAGAATTGTGCCGGTGAAAGACGGCAAATGGCTGCCGTTTGTGCCAGGAAAGACTTGGATTAATATCGTGCCTGATCTCGATGCGGCTTCCATTAGTAAAGGAGAAGGTGTGTAACGATGCAAATCGATAAATTACGCGGCAAAGAGCTGGACCAGTTATTCAACTCGATCTTATCGCTGAAAGACCTGGAGGAATGTTACCGGTTCTTCGATGATCTTTGCACAATTAACGAAATTCAATCGCTGGCTCAGCGCCTTGAAGTGGCGCGTATGCTTCGCGAAGGAAACACGTACCATAAGATTGAAACAGAAACAGGCGCTTCCACGGCTACGATTTCCCGTGTGAAACGCTGCTTAAATTACGGAAATGACGCTTATGAAATGGCGCTTGACCGTGTGAAGGAGACTGAAACTGAGTCTTCTTCTAAATAACAAAAAACCGCCCTGCCGTCGGCAAGGGCGGTTTTTTTATGAAACAAATTGATGAATGAGTTTGTCGATGTCAACGATGCTGCCATCCTCTTTTCGATAGACAACATGCTCTTTTGAAAAACAGGCCGGCGAATTGATCCCGGCTGCGGCTGCGAGGTTAAACAGTCCCTCGCGCAGTGAAATGACATAGTTGCACACACGATGCTGTTTTTCCTCAACGCTCAGTGCTTTTTGCAGTTTTGGATCTGTTGTCGCCACACCTGCCGGACACGTGTTGGTGTGGCACACGAGAGCGCGGATGCAGCCGACGGAAAACATCATGCCGCGTGCGATGTTGACAAAATCAGCGCCAAGGGCTAAGGCGACCGCGATTTTGTCAGGAGTCAGGAGCTTCCCGGAAGCAAAGATTTTCAGGTGTCTGCGCAAGCCGTATTGTCTAAGAAGCGTATCAACAATAGGGAGCGCTGTCATAATCGGAAGGCCGACAGTGTCAGCCAGTTCAAAAAAGGAAGCGCCGGTACCGCCTTCACTCCCGTCGATCGTGATAAAATCCGGATGCTTTCCGCTTTTCTTCATATAAGAAAAGAGCTCGTGTAATTCGTCGGGATGACCTGCGACAAGTTTGATACCGACTGGCTTTTGCCCGACATCTCTAAGTTTCTCAATAAAATCGAGCATGTCAGGAACGCTTGAAAATTCATGAAAGCGGTTTGGGCTGTCAATCGATTTCCCGGGTTCAACATTCCGTATGTCTGCCACTTCCTCTGATACCTTGGCGCCATCCACATGGCCGCCGCGGGTCTTGGCTCCTTGCGCCAGCTTTAGCTCAAACGCTTTAATTTGGTCAAGCCTGCTTTTTCTTTTAAACTCCTCCCATGAAAATTCTCCGTTTCTTTTGCGTACGCCAAAAAGCCCCGGCCCGATTTGGCAAATGATATCGGCGCCGCCCTTTAAGTGATACTCGGACAATCCCCCTTCACCGGTATTCATCCAAGTGCCGCCTGCCTGATGAAGCCCTTTTGAGAGCGCCGTAATCGCCCGTTCTCCAAGAGAACCGTAGCTCATGGCAGACTGGCCGACTAATCCCTTCACATAAAAAGGCTGCTCGCATGTATGCTCGCCGATCACCTGAACATCATCAGGGTGGAGAAAGTAGGGATCGGCCTTGATGTGCTCGGCATGTTCCTTGCGTTTGAACAGATTGTCAGCATCGGATTTATAGATTTGGGTTTCAATTTTAGGCGTTTGGTTTACACGCAATTCTTCTTTTTGTTTCGGAAACAGGGCGTTACGGATATAATAGCCCGGTTTATCAAAATCTCTTACTGATCCAAAGCCCATCATTCTGCTTTTGTATTTGCCCGAGATGACGGTTTGTTCATATTCCTTTCGGGAAAAGGGCTGCTCCTCATTGTCATTGCTGTATAAATACTGCCTGAGCTCCGGCCCGATTTTTTCAAGGATATATCGAAACCTTCCGATGACGGGATAGTTGCGGAGGATCGAATGCTCCTGCTGTTTTTCATCTTTTATGTAGATCCAGACAAACAAAACGATGGGGATGGCAATGATCCCGATGATAAATGCGATGAGTGCAATGATAATCGTTTCCATCCGTCAGCCTCCCTTTTTTTATGTAATCATTTCCACAGTTGAACGCTTTCCAAACAATAACAGTCTGATCGGAAGAAAATACAGAAATTCTTTTGAGGGACTTACAGCGCAGGCGCTCCCGCATGTCATACGAAGGCTCTTGAGCGCTCTTTTTTTATGAAAAAAGAATCAAAACACCTTTTTCAGTGAATAACGAGATTAACGGCTTTTTCCGTTTTTCCACGCTATGTGAATTTGTTATAATGTTTAAATGGTAACAAACGAATGGAGGAACGTATGACGTGTACGATGTAACGGAGTGGAAGCATGTCTTTAAACTCGATCCAAATAAAGATTTGCCTGATGAACAGCTGGAGATTCTTTGTGAATCAGGAACAGATGCGGTCATTATCGGAGGAAGCGATGGTGTGACTGAAGATAATGTCCTTCGGATGATGTCTAAGGTGAGACGGTTTTTGGTGCCGTGTGTCCTTGAGGTGTCAGCGATTGAAGCGATCGTTCCCGGCTTTGACTTATATTTTATTCCGAGTGTATTAAATAGTAAGAATGCCGACTGGATTGTCGGAATGCATCAGAAAGCCATGAAGGAATACGGTGAACTGATGTCAATGGAAGAAATCGTGGCGGAAGGCTACTGCATCGCAAATCCTGATTGCAAAGCCGCGGCATTGACTGAAGCGGATGCCGATTTGAGTATTGACGATATTGTCGCCTATGCGCGTGTATCTGAGCTGCTGCATCTCCCGATTTTTTATTTAGAATACAGCGGGGTGCTTGGCGACATAGAAGCCGTGAAGAAAACGAAGGCTGTATTGGAAACGTCCACCTTGTTTTACGGCGGCGGCATCAAGGATGCGGAAACGGCAAAGCAATATGCAGAATATGCCGATGTGATTGTTGTAGGCAATGCGGTGTATGAAGATTTTGACCGGGCTTTGAAAACAGTAGCGGCTGTGAAAGGCGAGTAGTAAATTGTACGGATTTGGTTTATGATAGAACATATGTTTTGTATAGGCGGGTGAACGAATTTTGAATTATATTAGCAATCAATTACTAAGCGGATTAAACCCCGTTCAGCAGGAAGCAGTCAAAACAACGGACGGGCCTCTCTTGCTGATGGCGGGAGCGGGAAGCGGAAAGACGCGTGTCCTGACACATAGAATCGCTTATTTAATGGCGGAAAAGCATGTGGCGCCGTGGAACATTCTGGCGATCACATTTACAAATAAAGCGGCACGCGAAATGAAAGAACGTGTGGAGAGCATTCTCGGACCGGGTGCGGACGATATCTGGATTTCCACATTCCACAGCATGTGCGTGCGGATCTTGCGCAGAGATATCGACCGGATTGGGATCAACCGCAATTTCTCCATCCTTGATACGGCTGACCAGCTTTCAGTGATCAAGGGGATTTTGAAGGAGCGCAATCTTGATCCGAAAAAGTTTGACCCAAGAAGCATCCTCGGCACGATCAGCAGCGCGAAAAACGAATTGACCGAACCGGAGGAATTCTCTAAAGTTGCCGGCGGCTACTATGATCAGGTCGTCAGCGATGTATACACTGATTATCAGAAGAAGCTTTTGAAAAACCAATCGCTTGATTTTGACGATTTAATTATGACAACGATTAAACTGTTTGACCGTGTGCCGGAAGTGCTTGAATTTTATCAGCGCAAATTCCAGTACATCCACGTCGATGAGTATCAAGATACGAACAGAGCCCAATACATGCTCGTGAAGCAGCTTGCGGAGCGTTTCCAGAACCTTTGCGTTGTCGGGGACTCCGACCAGTCGATCTACAGATGGCGCGGCGCGGATATCGCCAACATTCTTTCTTTTGAAAAAGATTATCCGAACGCAAGCGTGATTTTGCTCGAACAGAACTACCGTTCAACAAAACGGATTTTGCGCGCAGCCAATGAGGTCATTAAAAACAACTCTAACCGCAAACCGAAAAATCTGTGGACGGAAAACGATGAGGGCATCAAAATTTCCTATTACCGCGGAGATAATGAGTTCGGCGAAGGACAGTTTGTGGCCGGTAAAATTCATCAGCTTCACAGCACAGGCAAGCGGAAGCTGTCGGATATCGCCATTTTGTACCGGACAAACGCGCAGTCCCGTGTGATTGAGGAAACACTTCTCAAAGCGGGCTTGAACTATAACATTGTCGGCGGCACAAAGTTCTATGACAGAAAAGAAATTAAAGACATTCTCGCGTACCTGCGCCTCGTATCCAATCCGGATGACGATATCAGTTTTACGCGCATTGTCAATGTGCCGAAACGCGGAGTCGGCGCGACATCACTTGAAAAAATCGCTTCGTATGCGGCGATGAACGGATTGTCCTTTTTCCAAGCGATTCAGCAGGTCGATTTTATCGGCGTCAGCGCCAAGGCGGCCAACGCGCTCGACAGCTTCAGGCAGATGATTGAGAACCTGACCAATATGCAGGATTATTTATCCATTACAGAGCTGACAGAAGAAATTCTTGATAAGACGGAATACAGAGAAATGCTGAAGGCTGAGAAATCAATTGAAGCCCAAAGCCGTTTAGAAAATATCGACGAGTTTCTGTCTGTTACAAAAAACTTTGAACAGAAAAGTGAAGACAAGACACTCGTTGCGTTCTTGACAGACTTGGCGCTGATTGCAGATATCGATCAGCTCGACCAGAAGGAGGAAGAGTCAGGCGGCAAGGATGCAATCACGTTAATGACACTGCACGCCGCAAAAGGGCTTGAATTCCCGGTTGTTTTCTTGATGGGGCTTGAAGAAGGCGTCTTCCCGCACAGCCGTTCATTAATGGAGGAAGCGGAAATGGAAGAAGAACGCCGCCTTGCTTATGTTGGGATTACAAGGGCGGAGCAGGAGCTTTATCTGACCAACGCCAAAATGCGCACCTTGTTTGGCCGAACAAATATGAACCCGGAATCTCGCTTTATTGCTGAAATACCGGATGATTTATTGGAAAACCTAAATGAGAAAAAAGAAACGAAAGCGCCGTCTGCGAGAAAAATGCAGCCGAGACGCGGTCCTGTTTCACGTCCGGTATCCTACGCCAGCAAAACTGGCGGCGACACCTTAAATTGGGCAGTCGGAGATAAAGCGGGCCATAAAAAATGGGGAACAGGAACTGTCGTCAGTGTGAAAGGCGAAGGAGAAGGGACGGAGCTCGATATTGCCTTCCCGAGCCCTGTTGGCGTGAAACGCCTGTTAGCGGCATTCGCTCCTATTGAAAAGCAGTAATTGATGAGGAAAGGAAGAAGCAGATGGACAAAGAAACAGCGAAGCAGCGGGCAGACGAACTGCGCCGCACCATCAACAAGTATAGCTATGAATATTACACCTTAGATGAACCGAGCGTCCCTGATGCCGAATACGACAGATTGATGCAGGAGCTGATTGCGATCGAGGAGGAGCATCCAGACCTCAGAACGCCTGACTCTCCTACGCAGCGTGTCGGCGGTGCGGTGCTAGAAGCGTTTCAGAAAGTCACCCACGGCACGCCGATGCTCAGTCTGGGCAACGCCTTTAACGCCGATGATCTCCGTGATTTCGACCGCCGGGTGCGCCAGGCCGTCGGCGATGATGTGGCGTATAATGTGGAGCTGAAAATAGACGGTCTTGCTGTTTCTCTCCGTTATGAAGACGGCTATTTTCTCAGAGGGGCCACAAGGGGTGACGGAACGACGGGAGAGGATATTACGGAGAACCTGAAGACGATCCGCAATATTCCGCTCAAAATGAAACGTGATCTGTCAATCGAGGTGCGCGGCGAGGCGTATATGCCGAAGCGTTCGTTTGAAGCGCTCAACGAGGAACGGATTAAAAATGAAGAAGAACCGTTCGCCAATCCGCGAAATGCAGCCGCGGGATCACTCAGACAGCTCGATCCGAAAATTGCGGCGAAACGAAACCTCGATATCTTCGTCTACAGTATAGCGGAGCTTGACGAGATGGGTGTGGAGACGCAAAGCCAGGGGCTTGATTTTCTCGACGAAATCGGATTTAAAACGAACCAGGAACGGAAAAAATGCGGCAGCATTGAAGAAGTCATTGCGCTGATCGATGAGTTTCAGGCGAAGCGCGCTGACCTTCCGTATGAAATTGACGGCATCGTCATTAAGGTGGATTCCCTTGATCAGCAGGAGGAGCTCGGTTTCACGGCGAAAAGCCCGCGCTGGGCGATCGCGTATAAATTTCCTGCTGAAGAGGTCGTAACAAAGCTTCTCGATATTGAATTAAATGTCGGCAGAACGGGTGTGATTACGCCGACTGCGGTTTTGGAGCCGGTAAAAGTTGCCGGCACAACGGTCTCAAGAGCATCCCTTCACAACGAAGATTTAATTAGAGAAAAGGATATTCGGATCTTCGATAAGGTCGTTGTCAAAAAAGCGGGCGATATCATTCCGGAAGTCGTGAACGTCCTTGTAGAACAGCGCATAGGAGAAGAAAAGGAATTCAGCATGCCGACAGAATGCCCTGAATGCGGCAGTGAGCTCGTCCGTATTGAAGGAGAAGTGGCACTCCGCTGCATTAACCCTGAATGCCCGGCGCAAATCCGGGAGGGGCTGATTCATTTTGTTTCCCGCAACGCCATGAACATTGACGGGCTTGGCGAACGAGTCATCACACAGCTGTTTGAGGAGAGCCTTGTCCGCAATGTGGCCGATTTGTATAAGCTGACGAAGGAACAGGTCATCCAGCTCGAACGAATGGGCGAAAAGTCCACTGAAAACCTGATCAGCTCCATCCAAAAATCAAAAGAAAATTCGTTAGAGCGCTTGCTGTTCGGACTCGGCATCCGCTTTATCGGATCAAAGGCAGCAAAAACACTCGCCATGCATTTTGAAAGCCTGGAAAACCTGAAAAAAGCCTCAAAAGAGGAGCTTCTTGCAATCGATGAAATTGGTGAAAAAATGGCTGACGCGGTCATCACCTATTTTCATAAAGAAGAAATGCTTGAACTCCTTGATGAACTTCAGGAGCTGGGCGTAAACACACTCTACAAAGGCCCGAAAAAAGTTAAAGCAGAGGATAGCGATTCTTACTTTGCGGGTAAAACAATTGTTCTGACAGGAAAGCTGGAACAACTGTCACGAAACGATGCCAAAGCGCAAATCGAAGCGCTAGGCGGCAAGCTGACTGGCAGCGTCAGCAAAAACACAGACTTGGTCATCGCCGGAGAAGCGGCGGGAAGCAAGCTGACAAAAGCGCAAGAGCTGAACATAGAAGTATGGAATGAAGAGCAGTTAATGGGAGAGCTAAAGAAATAAGAGGAGTGTTTTCTATTGAAAAAGACGTTGGTAATGGCGGCAACGGCGGCAGTGTTAATGCTGTCTGCCTGCTCGTCAGGTTTTGGGGGGAAGAAGGAGGAAGAGATTACGCAAAAGACGGCGAAATCGTCAGAAAAAGCGATTGTCCCGAAATATAATATCTCAGACTCCTATTACAAAATGGTGCTGCCGTTTAAGGCGGGAAAAGCGCGCGGCTTAACAACGGAACAGCTGAATACAAGACTTGACATTGATGAATTTGAAACAGGGCTGATGCGTCTTGCCCAAGATTCTTTCTCGACGGACGATTATCTGTTCCAAGAAGGGCAATATTTAGATGAAGATACAGTATTAAGCTGGCTGGCACGGAAAAAAACAGGCTCTGATCTGAAAAAAGCCCAAAAAGAAGATAAAAACTTCAAAAATGAAGGCTTGAACCCAGCGCTTCCGAGCTCCGGCTCAACAGAAGAAAAGAACGAAAGCAGCCCGGTTTATTTAGCGTCCATGCTGGAGCACGATTATTTAGTCAGAAAAGACAAGAATTCTATCCAGCTTGGCGGCGTGATGGTCGGACTGGCGCTAAACTCCGTGTATTACTATCGTGAAAAAACTGGCGACCCTCAAAAGGAAGTGGAGATTAAGGACAGCACGCTCCGCCAACAGGGAGAAAAAATCGCACAGGAGGTCATTAACCGCCTCCGTAAAAAAGATAACCTGAAGAATGTGCCGATCACAGTCGCGCTTTATAAGCAGGCGTCAAAAACATCGATTGTGCCGGGGAACTTCATCGCCAAAACAGAGGTCAAAGCAGGCTCCACTGAGATCTCAAATTGGGATGACATCAATGAAAAATATGTATTCTATCCGGCGGATACAACGACAGCAGAGAAATACCCTGATGACACCGAGGTCTTTAAGCGGTTCAAAAACTCAATTGAAGAGTATTTCCCGAACTACACAGGCGTTGTCGGTACAGCGCTGTATGAAAATGATGAAATGAAGAAAATGAAAATTGACATCCCAATGCAATTTTACGGAAAAAGTGAAGTCGTCGCGTTTACCCAGTTCTTAACGGGTGAAGTGATGGATTACTACTCGAAGGGCTCAGTTGATGTCGAAGTCAACATCACGTCCTCTGACGGACAGGAAGCGGTTATTATCCGCAATGCCGGAGATAAAGAGCCGACTGTTCATATTTATGACTGATAGAAAACCCTTGTGCCAATATGGCACAAGGGTTTTTATGTTACAATTAACAGGAAAAGGGAAACTGATTTCCGCTTCTGCCGAAACACAAATCAAGGGGAGGTATGTTGATGCTGGAACTCGTGTGAAAACAATCAATATCAAATCTATCGCAAGGAAAGGAAGTTAGACGTGCATAAAGATATCAAAAAAATATTTCATGAAGATCAGGTTTTGGCAGAGGCTGTGGAGAAATACGGTTTCCCGAAAAGTCAGGTGCGTTTTCTGGCTGATGCGGAAAACTATGTATATGAATGCATGAAAGACAATCAATCTTATATTTTAAAGATCACCCATACCATTCGGAGATCTACTAATTACATGATGGGAGAGATGGAATGGATCCGTCACCTTGCAAAAGGCGGGCTTTCGGTTGCCAAACCCCTCCCGTCGCTGAGCGGAAAAGACGTTGAAGAAGTGCCGGACGGAAACGGCGGGGCATTTTTATTGAGAGTGTATGAGAAAGCGCCGGGGCGGAAAGTGGATGAACCGGACTGGAATGAAACGCTATTTTATGAGCTTGGCAGATACACAGGCAGCATGCACAGCCTGACAAAAAGCTACAAACTGAGCAATCCCGATTTTAAAAGACAGGAATGGGATGAAGAGGAGCAATTAAAGCTGAGAAAGTATGTGCCTGAAGATCAGACAAAGGTGTTTCAGCAAGCCGATTCGCTGATGAATGAACTGCGGCGGCTGCCGAAAAGCCGGGACAGCTACGGTTTGGTGCATGCGGATCTGCATCATGGCAATTTTCATTGGGATCATGGCAAAATCACAGCATTCGATTTTGACGATATCGGCTACAATTGGTTTATTAACGATATCAGCATTCTTCTCTACAATATACTGTGGTACCCAGTTGTGCCATATGAAGATAAAGCTGCGTTTACAGAGGAATTTATGACGCATTTTATGAAAGGGTACTGGGAGGAAAATGATCTTGATCCTGCGTGGCTGACAAGGATACCTGATTTCCTCCGCCTTCGCCATATGCTGATTTACGGATTGTTGCATCAGATGTTTGACCTTAACGCAATAGGAGAAGATGAAAAAGAAATGCTGGCCGGTTTCAGAAGAGATATAGAGAATGGCACACCGATCACAGCATTTGATTTTTCTGTACTGGCATAGATAGAAAAAGCCAATGGGATTCATGTCCCATTGGCTTTTATAATGTATCACACTTTACGCCGACCACGCCTTCAATGTCTTTTATGTCATAGTAGACATCGGTCGTGTACCTGTTTTTATGGACGCGGACCTTCACTTCCATGATCGGAAATTCCTTTTCACCGAGGTCGTCGATCCGGACGGAGTGTGTTTTGATATCTCTTCTTTTCATTTCTTTTAAAATCTCTGTCATTTTGTCTTTATCAGAAAGCGACATTCTGATACGGATGTCTTTTTCCTGCAGGCGGTCGGGACCGATTTTTCTGACGACCCATGGCAGAAATTCCACGCTGATCAAGATGAACAGAAGACTGACAAATGCTTCTTTATAAAACCCGGCTCCCGTTGCCAGCCCGAGCCCTGCTGCCCCCCAGATCATAGCCGATGTCGTCAGGCCGGAAATGACATCGTTGCTTTTCCGCAGGATGACACCGGCCCCGATAAATCCGACGCCGGAGATGATTTGTGCCGGCAGACGCAGCGGATCCATCATGATGCGGTAGTATTTAGGGAAATGATATGCCGCATTAATACTGACGATCGTCAGCATGCATGAGCTGACGGCGATAACGATACAGGTTTTTAATCCGAGCGGCTTATTTTTTAATTCGCGCTCAAGCCCGATGACCATGCCAATCAACGTGGCAATGCCCAGTTTTAATAAAATATCAGGATCAATATACCAGCTCAACAGCAAATTCCCCCTTCTCTAAGGTGTTTTTAAATAAATATGATTTTCTCACAGTATTTATAGCAAAACAAGAGCACAAAAGCCACCAAGCGGTGCTTGATGGCTTATTGTTTACTTTTTGCGCTTTAACAGCTTTTCCATAACACCAAATAATCGGTAAGAGGCTTTTGCGGGACGCTTTGTAATCATGCTGACGATGATGCCGGCAATCATACTGAGGATAAACCCAGGGATGATTTCGTACACGCCGGTTGATTTTGCCAGGCCGGTTGTAATCCAGATCAACACGGTCGCAGCCCCGACAATCATCGCAGCTAGCGCGCCCCATTCGTTCATCCGCTTCCAATACAGGCTGAGCAGAATCGCAGGCCCGAAAGCTGAACCGAAGCCGGCCCAAGCATATCCGACCAAATCCAGAATGGTGCTGCTCGGATTCAATGATAAAAGAACCGCAATAACGGCGATCACTAACACGGACAGACGCCCGATCATGACCAATTCTTTATCGGAAGCTTTTCGTCTGAAAAACGTCCGGTATAAATCCTCTGTCACAGCACTTGCTGTTACTAAGAGCTGCGAGGAGATGGAACTCATGATCGCAGCTAAAATTGCTGACAATAAGAATCCTGTAATTAAAGGGTGGAACAAGATTTTAGAGAAGATAATGAATATCATCTCTGGATCTTTTACAGCAACTCCAAATTTATGCGCATAAGCAACACCGACCAAACCTGTCAAGACAGAACCGAGAACTGAAATGATCATCCAGCTCATGCCGATTCGGCGCGCAGGCTTTAAATCTTTAATGTTTTTAATGGCCATAAATCGGACAATAATATGAGGCTGGCCGTAGTAGCCTAAGCCCCAGGCTAAATAGGAAATAATGCTAATGACGCTCGCGCCTTTAAAGATATCCAATAAATGTGGGTTAACAGCGCCGATTTCATGGAAAGTCGGAGCAACGCCGCCCACGTGGGTAAAAGCAACGATCGGCACAAGCACTAGTGCTGCAAACATGATCGCACCCTGCACGAAGTCAGTCAGACTGACAGCAAGGAAACCGCCAAATAGTGTGTATAATACGACAACAGCGGTAGTCAGAAGCAATCCTAATTTGTAATCCGCGCCAAAGGCAGATTCAAACAGCCGGCCGCCGGATACCATACCGGAAGAGGTATACAATGTGAAAAAGATCATGATGACCAAAGCGGATACGATTTTCAGCAGTGATGAAGAATGCTGGAATCGTTTATCAAAGAAATCAGGAATCGTAATCGCATCATCCGCCGCTTCCGTATAAGCACGCAGCCTTGGCGCCAGCAGCAAGTAGTTTGAATACGCCCCGATTGTAAGACCTAAAGCAAGCCATAAAGTAGAAAGCCCTGTCGCAAACATCGCGCCGGGAACACCCATCAGCATCCATCCGCTCATATCCGCCGCGCCGGCAGATAACGCAGTGACAAACGGTCCGAGGCCTCTTCCTCCAAGCATGTAATCATTGATGTCAGTGGTTTTCTTGAATGCATACCAGCCGATTAACAGCATGGCAATAAAGTAAATTCCTAACGATATAATAATTTCAATACTCACGTTTTACCCTCTCTTCACTTCTAATAATGTTGCATCACCTCTCAAATTGATGGTGCCAGTTAAGCAGCCTGGCTCAGTGCAAACCAAAAGAAATTCTTTTGCGGGTGCACTTGGTAACTTAACCTAACAAAGTATTCCCGGCCATTCAAGCGATGAAACCTCGATCATCAGAGGGAAATACCGACGTGAACCTAGAAGGGAATAAAGAATAAAACGCTTTCAAAAAATAATTAAAGTAAAAATTTTCAGAAAAATATTTCGTTTCTCCTTTATCTCTTTTTAGTATAAAATATATAGGGTATTGTCTCGAAAACCCAGGCTCGACCTAAGGCGTTTTGTTGCTTTAAAGGGCTTGTTTTTGATATGATCAGTATTATATGACTTAACGGAGAAATATGTGGAGGTGGATCATATGTCACGAATTTCAATAGAAGAAGTAAAGCACGTTGCGCACCTTGCGAGACTTGCAATTACTGACGAAGAAGCAAAAATGTTCACTGAACAGCTTGACAGCATTATTTCATTTGCCGAGGAGCTTAATGAGGTTAACACAGACAATGTGGAGCCTACAACTCACGTGCTGAAAATGAAAAATGTCATGAGAGAAGATGAAGCGGGTAAAGGTCTTCCGGTTGAGGATGTCATGAAAAATGCGCCTGACCATAAAGACGGCTATATTCGTGTGCCATCAATTTTGGACTAAAGGAGGGACACAAGAATGTCATTATTTGATCACAAAATCACAGAATTAAAACAGCTCATACATAAAAAAGAGATTAAGATTTCTGATCTTGTTGACGAATCTTATAAACGCATCCAAGCGGTTGATGATAAGGTACAAGCCTTTTTGGCATTAGATGAAGAGAAAGCGCGCGCGTACGCGAAGGAGCTTGATGAGGCGGTAGACAGCCGTTCTGAACATGGTCTTCTTTTCGGTATGCCGATCGGCGTAAAAGATAATATCGTAACAAAAGGGCTGCGCACAACATGCTCCAGCAAAATTCTCGAAAACTTTGACCCGATCTACGATGCTACTGTCGTTCAGCGCCTTCAAGACGCTGAAGCGATCACAATCGGAAAATTGAACATGGACGAATTCGCCATGGGATCATCTACCGAAAACTCAGCTTACAAGCTGACGAAAAACCCTTGGAACCTAGACACTGTTCCCGGCGGTTCTAGCGGCGGTTCAGCGGCTGCGGTTGCTGCGGGAGAAGTTCCGTTTTCACTTGGATCTGACACAGGCGGTTCCATCCGTCAGCCGGCATCTTTTTGCGGAGTTGTCGGATTAAAGCCTACATACGGACGCGTGTCCCGTTACGGGCTGGTCGCATTTGCGTCTTCATTAGACCAAATCGGGCCGATTACCCGTACGGTTGAGGACAACGCATTCTTGCTTCAAGCGATTTCCGGCGTAGACAAAATGGACGCCACAAGCGCAAATGTGGACGTGCCTGATTTTCTTTCTTCATTAACTGGCGACATCAAAGGATTGAAAATCGCTGTTCCAAAAGAATACCTTGGTGAAGGTGTCGGCAAAGAAGCGAGAGAATCTGTTCTTGCCGCGCTGAAAGTTCTTGAAGGCCTCGGCGCTACATGGGAAGAAGTGTCTTTACCGCACAGCAAATACGCGCTTGCGACATATTACCTGCTGTCTTCATCTGAAGCGTCAGCCAACCTTGCACGCTTTGACGGCATCCGCTACGGCTACCGCACAGACAACGCGGAAAACCTGATCGACCTTTACAAGCAAACACGTTCAGAAGGCTTCGGCGATGAAGTGAAACGCCGCATCATGCTCGGAACGTTCGCTTTAAGCTCAGGCTACTACGATGCGTACTACAAAAAAGCGCAAAAAGTGCGTACGTTGATTAAAAAAGACTTCGAAGACGTATTTGAGAAATATGATGTTATTGTCGGACCGACGACACCGACACCTGCGTTTAAAATCGGTGAAAACACGAAAGATCCGCTCACAATGTACGCAAACGATATCTTAACGATTCCTGTCAACCTTGCGGGCGTACCTGGAATCAGCGTGCCATGCGGATTAGCAGACGGACTTCCGCTCGGCCTGCAAATCATCGGAAAACACTTTGATGAAAGCACTGTATACCGTGTTGCCCATGCATTTGAACAAGCGACAGACCATCATAAAGCAAAACCTGAATTGTAAGGGGTGAAAAGAATTGAACTTTGAAACGGTAATTGGACTTGAAGTCCACGTTGAGCTAAAAACAAAATCAAAAATTTTCTCAAGCTCTCCAACGCCATTCGGCGCGGAGGCGAATACTCAGACAAGCGTGATTGACCTCGGATATCCGGGCGTCCTGCCTGTTCTGAACAAAGAAGCCGTTGAATTTGCAATGAAAGCCGCTATGGCGCTTAACTGTGAGATCGCAACGGATACGAAGTTTGACCGCAAAAACTATTTCTATCCGGACAACCCGAAAGCGTATCAGATTTCTCAATTTGATAAGCCAATCGGCGAAAACGGCTGGATCGAAATTGAAGTCGGCGGAAAAACAAAACGCATCGGCATCACACGCCTTCACCTAGAAGAGGATGCCGGAAAACTGACGCATACAGGCGACGGTTATTCTCTTGTTGACTTCAACCGTCAGGGAACACCGCTTGTTGAGATTGTATCTGAGCCGGATATCCGCACGCCGGAAGAAGCGTACGCGTATCTTGAAAAGCTGAAATCCATCATCCAATATACAGGCGTTTCTGACTGTAAAATGGAAGAAGGTTCACTTCGCTGTGACGCCAATATCTCTCTTCGCCCGATCGGCCAAGAGGAATTCGGCACAAAAACAGAATTGAAAAACTTGAACTCCTTTGCGTTTGTTCAAAAAGGCCTTGAGCATGAAGAAAAACGCCAGGAACAGGTTCTTCTCTCTGGCGGCGTTATCCAGCAGGAAACACGCCGTTACGACGAAGCAACGAAGAAAACCATTCTCATGCGTGTCAAAGAGGGATCTGACGACTATCGTTACTTCCCAGAGCCAGACCTTGTCGAGCTCTACATTGATGACGAATGGAAGGAACGCGTAAAAGCAAGCATTCCTGAGCTTCCTGATGAGCGCCGCAAGCGTTATATCGATGAGCTTGGCTTGCCTGCATATGACGCGATGGTTCTGACGCTGACAAAAGAAATGGCTGATTTCTTTGAAGAAACCGTTCAAAAAGGCGCTGAAGCCAAACAAGCGTCCAACTGGCTAATGGGTGAAGTGTCAGCTTATCTGAACGCCGAGCAAAAAGAGCTTGCTGACGTTGCGCTGACACCTGAAGGCCTTGCCGGCATGATCAAATTGATTGAAAAAGGAACCATTTCTTCTAAGATCGCGAAGAAAGTGTTTAAAGAATTGATTGAAAAAGGCGGCGACGCTGAGAAGATTGTCAAAGAGAAAGGCCTCGTTCAGATTTCTGACGAAAGCGTGCTTCTGAAGCTTGTCACAGAAGCGCTTGACAATAACCCTCAATCAATCGAAGACTTTAAAAACGGGAAAGACCGCGCGATCGGCTTCCTTGTCGGACAGATTATGAAAGCGTCCAAAGGACAAGCCAACCCGCCGATGGTCAACAAAATCCTGCTTGAAGAAATTAAAAAACGCTAATCAAAAAAGCAGCCCGCAGGGGCTGCTTTTTTTGGTCATATCGAGATAAATATAGAAATCGAAGCCCGAAGCTTTTCAACTTCTTCGTCATTGCTCCCGGTTAAATTCGACAGCATGCCTTTAATAATCGGCTTGCGCGGCTTTTCCTGAGACAGTTCTTCTTCGATGACATCCAACGATACTGTGATATCCTCAGGCAGCGTGCTGTTTTCTTTCACCTTCTCAATGTCTTCAAGCAGCTGGTCTTTGCCAGCTGGCATCGGGCTGATAATGTCTTTGGGCACCATCGGATTGAGAGCTGAACGGCTCAGTCCTTGCACGAGGTCATCCAGTCTCTCCATGATAAAGGCTGAGATTTCGTCTGCGTCGATGTTGAGCTCTCCGTTAAATACCATCACATTCATATAGGAATGCACAATGCCTCTTGCCATGATGGAAAGATCTGCGACGTACCGCTCGATTCCTTCACCATAGGACGCCAGCAAGGCATTCCGGTACAGCTTATCCGTCTCCATGGTTACTTTATAAAAATATTGCTTGATTTCTTGATTTTCCGGAATGATATTTTCGGTAAGCAAAAGAACGATAAAATCTTTATGATCGCGAAAATCTTCAAATTGCGCGCCAATTTGCTTTTTCAGCACTTCCTTAGGCGGTTTTCCGGCGAGATCCTCTTCTATATTCTTCATCTTTTTCATAGACATGCCGATGTAATATTCACAGGCGGATAACAGCAGCGCTTCTTTCGATTTGAAGTGCAAATAAAAAGCGCCCTTCGAGATGCCGCATTCACTGGCGATTTCCTGGATCGTCGTAGAGGCGAATCCTTTTTTCGCAAACAAATGAATGCTGGTTTTTATGATCTTCTCTTTTTTTTCATTCATGACGTGCTTCCCCTTAATCCTTGAAAAATTTAGAAAAATTTTCTGGTATATGAGTTGACGTTGTTGCGTTATAACGTTTAGTATTATATAGAATGACCAGTCAGTCAATAAAAAATGTAATGGAGGATATGATGAATCACGTTATTAATTTCGTACTGAAAAACAAATTCGCCGTATGGCTGATGACGATTATTGTAACGGCAGCCGGCTTGTATGCGGGTATGAATATGAAGCAAGAATCTATTCCTGACGTGAACATGCCTTACCTGACGATCAGCACGACATATCCGGGTGCGACGCCAAGCCAAGTGGCTGATGAGGTGACGAAACCGGTTGAACAAGCGGTGCAGAATTTGGACGGGGTCAGTGTTGTGACTTCGACGTCCTATGAAAACGCATCGTCGGTCATGATTGAATATGACTATGAGAAAGATATGGACAAAGCGAAAACAGAAGCGGCTGAAGCCTTAGAAAACGTCAGCCTGCCTGATGACGCGAAAGATCCGGAAATTTCACGCTACAGCTTGAACTCCTTCCCGATTCTGACGCTGAGCGTGTCCAGTGATAAAAACAACAACCTGCAAGAACTGACAAAACAAGTGGAGGACAGCCTCGTTCCTAAGCTTGAAGGCTTAGAAGGCGTTGCTTCCGTCCAAGTATCAGGCCAGCAGGTGGAAGAGGTTGAATTCTCTTTCAAAGAAGACAAACTGAAAGAATACGGCCTTGATAAAGATACTGTTAAACAGGTGATTCAAGGTTCGGATGTGACAACTCCGCTTGGATTGTACACATTTGGAAATGAAGAAAAATCTGTCGTCGTCAGCGGCGATATTGAAACGATTAAAGATTTGAAGAATATGAGAATCCCGACGGCATCAGCTTCAAGTGCAGGCGGCAGCGCAGCATCTCAAGCGGCGGCGCAAAGTGCGCAAGCAGCAGCTGCGGCACAGGCACAGCAAAGCGCAAGCACAGATGTCCCGACGGTCAAGCTATCTGACATTGCTACAATTAAAGATGTGAAAAAAGCTGAATCTGTTTCACGCACAAATGGCAAAGACAGCATTGGCATTAACGTCGTCAAAGCAAATGATGCGAATACAGTAGAGGTTGCGGACGATGTCAAAGCTGAGCTGAAGCAGTTCAAAGAAGACCATAAAGGCTTCGACTACAGCGCAACACTCGACATGGCGGAGCCGATCACACAGTCAGTTGAAACGATGTTAAGCAAAGCCATTTTCGGTGCTATTTTTGCGATTGTGATTATTCTCTTATTCTTAAGAGATATCAAATCAACATTAATTTCGGTAGTTTCAATTCCATTATCATTGCTGATCGCACTCCTTGTGCTGCAACAGCTTGATATCACACTGAACATCATGACGCTCGGCGCAATGACTGTTGCGATTGGACGTGTTGTCGATGATTCCATTGTTGTTATCGAGAACATTTACCGCCGCATGAGACTCAAGGATGAGCCGCTCCGCGGGAAAGCCTTGGTTCGTGAAGCGACGAAGGAAATGTTTAAACCGATCATGTCATCTACGATCGTGACCATCGCGGTATTCCTGCCGCTCGCACTTGTAGGCGGACAAATCGGTGAATTGTTTATCCCGTTTGCCTTGACGATTGTTTTTGCGCTTGCCGCATCCCTGTTGATTTCGATCACGCTTGTGCCGATGCTCGCACACAGCCTGTTCAAAAAATCATTAACGGGCGCGCCGGTCAAAGCGAAAGAACACAAACCTGGCAGACTTGCAAACATTTATAAAAAAGTATTGAACTGGGCGCTGAGCCACAAATGGATCACGTCTATCATCGCTGTTCTGATGCTCCTTGGAAGCTTGTTCCTTGTGCCGTTAATCGGTGCCAGCTACTTGCCGTCCCAAGAAGAAAAAACGATCCAGCTTACTTACAGCCCAGAACCGGGTCAAACGAAAAAAGAAGCTGAAGATGAAGCTGAAAAAGCGGAAAAAATCATGCTTGACCGAAAGCATGTCGACACGGTTCAGTATTCATTAGGCTCTGGCAGCCCGCTTGCCGGGGGAGATTCAAACGGTGCGTTATTCTATATCAAATATGAAAGCGACACGCCTGATTTTGATAAAGAAAAAGACAACGTGCTGAAGGAAATCCAAAAACAATCTGACCGCGGGGAATGGAAGTCACAGGACTTCAGTTCTTCAGGCAATAACAATGAATTAACATACTATGTGTATGGCGATTCAGAAAACGACATTAAAGACACGGTCAAAGACATTGAAAAAGTCATGAAAGATGAAAAGGATCTGAAAAACGTAAGCTCAGGCCTTTCAAGCACATATGATGAATACACATTTGTCGCTGACCAAGAAAAATTAAGCAAACTCGGTTTAACTGCGTCTCAAATTTCTCAGGCCTTAATGACACAAACATCACAAGAACCGCTCACAACCGTGAAAAAAGACGGCAAAGAGCTTGATGTGAACATTAAGACGGAAAAAGACGAGTATAAGAGTGTGAAAGATTTAGAGAATAAAAAGATCACTTCTGCGACTGGCCAGGAAGTCAAAATCAGCGATGTCGCCAAAGTGAAAGAAGGATCAACTTCTGATACCGTGTCAAAACGTGACGGTAAAGTCTATGCAGATGTCACAGGTGAAGTGACAACAGACAACGTTACAGCTGTATCAGCTGATGTCCAAAAGAAAATTGATAAGATTGACCTTCCTGATAACGTATCGATTGATACAGGCGGCGTATCAGCAGATATCGCTGATTCCTTCACGAAGCTCGGTTTAGCGATGCTGGCAGCAATAGCGATCGTTTACCTAGTGCTCGTGATTACATTCGGCGGAGCACTAGCGCCATTTGCGATTCTGTTCTCATTGCCGTTCACAGTCATCGGTGCCCTGATCGGACTTTACGTATCAGGTGAAACGATCAGTCTGAACGCAATGATCGGTATGCTTATGCTGATCGGTATCGTTGTTACGAATGCGATTGTCTTAATTGACCGCGTGATTCATAAGGAAGCGGAAGGATTGTCTACGAGAGAAGCGCTCCTAGAAGCCGGCTCTACACGACTCCGCCCGATTCTGATGACAGCCATCGCGACAATCGGCGCCTTGATTCCATTAGCGCTCGGCTTCGAAGGCGGAAGCCAAGTCATCTCAAAAGGACTCGGCGTAACGGTTATCGGCGGGTTGATCAGTTCGACGCTCCTGACACTCTTGATTGTGCCAATCGTATACGAAGTATTGGCGAAGTTCCGCAAGAAAAAACCGGGAACGGAAGAAGAGTAAAAAAACAAAAAGCCTCAGCTCTGCTGAGGCTTTCAGCTTGTTGAAAAACCCTCGCATTCGTTGTCAGGTCTGCGCGTCGGTGCTCACGTAAAAAGACCAGCGGCTTAAAACTAGAGCGTCCTGCTCAAACGCCGCTGTCACCGCATCCTGCGGAAGTCCGCTCCAATGCTCCCCCTTCCTAGACTACAAGGGTTTTCAATCAAGCTGAAAGGATGTTAAGGATGACAAAAGCTCAAAACAAGAATCAGTTTTGAGCTTTTGTGCGTTTTCACCTGTAAGATTATGTACATTTTGTTGCGATTTTTTTAACTCATAGTATAATTAAAGGTTGTTAGTGTAAAAATGGATCGGATACTCTTAAGTAGGATGATGAGATAATGAAACGTGCACGCATAATATACAATCCGACTTCAGGACGGGAGATCTTTAAAAAGCATCTTGCCCAGGTCCTGCAAAAATTTGAACAAGCCGGCTATGAAACCTCCACCCATGCCACGACATGCGCGGGAGACGCAACGCACGCCGCCAAGGAAGCGGCATTGCGTGAGTTTGACTTAATCATTGCGGCAGGCGGAGACGGAACGATCAACGAGGTCGTCAATGGGCTTGCGCCTTTAGACAATCGTCCGACACTCGGTGTGATTCCTGTCGGCACAACGAACGATTTCGCCAGAGCGCTCGGCATTCCGCGTGAGGATATTTTAAAAGCGGCTGATACGGCCATTAACGGCGTTGCCCGCCCGATTGATATCGGACAGGTCAACGGCCAGTATTTTATCAATATCGCCGGAGGAGGCCGTCTGACGGAGCTGACGTACGACGTGCCAAGCAAACTCAAAACGATGCTCGGCCAGCTTGCTTATTATTTAAAGGGAATGGAAATGCTGCCTTCACTTCGTCCGACAGAAGTCGAGATTGAATATGACGGCAAGCTGTTTCAAGGTGAAATCATGCTGTTTTTGGTCACGCTGACAAACTCCGTCGGCGGGTTCGAAAAGCTCGCGCCGGATTCCAGCCTGAATGACGGCATGTTTGATTTGATGATACTCAAGAAAGCAAACCTTGCTGAATTTATCAGGGTCGCCACGATGGCGCTCCGCGGCGAACACATCAACGACCAGCACATTATTTATACAAAAGCGAACCGCGTGAAAGTCAATGTATCAGAAAAGATGCAGCTGAACCTGGACGGCGAGTACGGCGGCATGCTGCCGGGCGAATTTGTGAATCTGTATCGACACATTCACGTCGTCATGCCGAAGGAGAAAGCGGAACAGCTGGATGACTAAAAAACTTGGCTTGAATAGGCCAAGTTTTTCTTTCGCTTAAAACGAGAGGTGATTATAGATGAAAATGAAACCCCCAGTAGAAAAAAACGAATACTACGACGTGACATTTGAGGATTTGACCCACGAAGGAGCAGGCGTCGCAAAGGTGCAGGGCTTCCCGATCTTTGTCCCAAACGCCCTGCCGGAGGAAAAAGCCCAAATCAAAGTCACGCGTGTCAAAAAAGGCTTCGCTTTCGGCCGCTTGATCGAGATGAAAAAAGAAAGCCCGCATAGAACGGACGCCCCATGTCCAATCTACAAGCAATGCGGAGGCTGCCAGCTTCAGCACATGACCTACGAAGGCCAGCTCTTGTTTAAACAGAAACAAGTCAAAGACGTCTTAGAACGGATCGGCAAGCTGGACCTGTCAAACGTCACCGTGCATCCGACACTTGGCATGGAAGACCCGTGGAACTACAGAAACAAAGCACAGGTGCCGGTAGGAGAACGAGAAGGCGGACTCGTCGCCGGTTTCTATCAGCAAAGAAGCCATGACATCATCGACATGAGCGCCTGCCTGATCCAGCAATCCAAAAACGACGAAGCCGTTCAAGCCGTCAAAGACATTTGCGCCAAATACGGTGTCAAAGCGTACAACGAAGAACGCCACAAAGGCTGGCTCCGCCACATCATGGTCAGATACGGCGTCGTTACGGGCGAAATGATGATCGTCTTCATCACAAGAACAAACGACTTCCCGCACAAAGTGAAGATCATTGAAGACATCACAACAGCGTTCCCGCACGTCAAATCCATCGTGCAAAACATCAACCCAAACAAAACAAACGTCATCTTTGGCAACGAAACAAACGTCATCTGGGGCGAAGAATACATCTACGACCTCATCGGAGACGTCAAATTCGCCATCTCCGCCAGATCGTTCTACCAAGTCAACCCGGAGCAGACAAAAGTGCTGTACGACAAAGCGCTTGAGTACGCGGAACTGCAAGGTGAAGAAACCGTCATCGACGCCTACTGCGGCATCGGTACAATTTCTCTATTTCTGGCGAAGCAGGCGAAAAAAGTGTACGGCGTAGAAATTGTGCCGGAAGCGATTGAGGACGCAAAGCGAAACGCAGAATTAAACGGCATCACAAACGCAGCATTCGCAGTTGGAGAAGCAGAAACCGTGATTCCAAAGTGGTACGAAGAAGGCATCACGGCCGATACACTAGTCGTCGACCCGCCAAGAAAAGGCTGCGACGAAGCCCTCCTGCGCACGATTGTGGAGATGAAACCGAAGCGGGTGGTGTATGTGTCCTGTAATCCTGGTACGCTTGCGAGGGATTTGCGGGTGCTTGAGGATGGCGGGTACGTGACGCGCGAAGTGCAGCCTGTGGATATGTTTCCGCATACGAATCATGTGGAGTGTGTGGCAGTGCTGGAACTTAAAAAAGGCAACTAACCCCTATGTTGGGTGTTGCCTTTTTTAAATTGTTAAAGAAAAGGCTAATTTTCAATTTTTTTCTTTAGCAATTTTATATTTAAATCACTAATTTCTGATATATGCCATTCAAGTGAGGTCATCATTTTGTCCATTTCTGTTAATAATACAGATAAGTCATTTAGATTGTCTTGTTGTTCTTTGAATTCTTCAACAGGCAGTATATTTGTTTGACCATTGTCATTTATCTTTTCTTTCTCTTAATTGGTTATACATTGCTTCCACCTAACTTGTTTTTTTATGTCTATTATTTTGTTTCATTCGTACTGGCAGTGATAATCATAAACTATGTCCATCGATCTAAAAAACGCCAGAGATCCTGGTAGTAAAGCACTGAAAAATGCTTGTTTAGGCAGTACAATTTTATTGTGTTTTTCAAGATTAAATAGCATTAAATCGTTTGAGATTGTATTCATAGGTAGTTTTAAAGGCTAATATGGAGAATAAGTTTCTCCTTTTTTTGCCGATATTAAGAATATCTTCCGTTACATTCAGCAAATAAGCCCATAACTGATAACATCCAGCAAATACTGATCCTTATATTTGAATTGAATGGCTCCGTCTATATAGTTGAAATCAAGATCTAGTTTTTATTTCTCTTAGTTCATGGAAATGATGAATAGGTATGAAATAAGTATCGATCTTGTTAGGTTTGGGTTGCATATGAGAGTTTGAACATAAAACATTCTATCACCAATTGTCATCGTATTTTTCAGAAAAAGAGACGCAGCCAAAAGCTGCGTCTTGTCCTTAACCAAGCGTTCCGTTTTCTGCAATCGTCATTTCCTTATCAAAGATGGCTTTGTCTGCTAGGGAGTTCGTTGAATCGTTTGCAGCTTTGCTTGTCATGTTTCTGGATGCTACGTTTACTTCATTTCCTAAGGAAGAACTGATAAAGCTTACACCGATCAAAGCAATTACAGCGCACAAAGTCAGTTTAAATTTCATACAAACAATCCCCTCTCTGAATTTGTTTGCGGGCATGAACCATCTTTTTGAAACAGATAACAGAATCATCCATCTGCCCAATTTCAGTATAAAACTTTGCGGCTAATAATGCCAACTCTTCCATATAAGGATATCCTTGGGATGTCTCTAATTTGTTGAAAACATTTAATAAAATGGACGCTTCTCCTTTTTTGATAAACAGCGCCTGTAATCCATCAAACATAATTTTAAATAGGCCATCGTCGAATTTACATGCGAAGCGTACGCCTTTTCTGAAACAATCCATTGCCTGTTCTTGTTTATGTTGAAGAAAATAAATTAAGGCTAAATCGTGGTAAGCTTGTGTCAAGTTGTTGAAATTTGATTTTTTAAATTGGAGTATCGATTTCTCCATGTATTTTGCTGCTTTTGTCAATTCGCCCATTTTAAGATAACAATTTCCAATATTGAATAAAGCTTGGCCGTAAATCCGCTTGTTTTTGCTTTCAAGCAGCCGTGCGCCTTTTAGTGCCTGTTCGAGGTGGGGGAGCGCCTTTTCATGACTTTCTAGGTCATCGTAGTTTCCTGCGATCACAAAATGGCATTGTATGCGGCGGACTGAGTAAAGGTCGTGTGTTTTATAGATGTTATACGCCTGAGAAGAATAGTGCATTGAGACATGGGTTTGTTTCATATGGTAAAACACTTCAGCCATTTTAAAATAAAATTCCGCCCGCTCAATTTCATCTGAAATATAAGGAATGGTGTTTTCCGCTTTTTGATAGAATGTAATGGCACTTAAGAAATTGCCCTCTTTGAATTCATACATCCCTTGAAAAAAGTAATAGTAGTATTCAACGAGTTTCTCCATCTTCCTGTTGCTGCCTTCAATTATCTTTGAATATTCTGATAAATCCATTTGGTTTCCTTCAGATGGAATCACATAGTCGATCATAAGCTGATGACGAAATGTAATGAGCTGATAGTAAATCAAGAGGTCTTGGTCTTCTTCCATGATGTCAATGTCCCGTTCGATCTCAGCTTTAAGCATTTCAGCATCTGTCACATTAAACTTTTGAATATGCCGGTTCCACTCATTTATTTTCATCCCAACGTGCGGAGACGAAATCGTGTCCAAACTTCTCACCCTTCCTCTTGTCACTAATTATGTAAATTTTATCAATACTGAAATTTAATAGGAAGGGGTTGAGAGACCGCAAAATAAATTTTCGGTGCAACCCGCAAAAGGGAGTTTTGGTGTTTCGCGTTATATTTGGTTTTGTGGTGGTTAGTGCGAACTCAAATTTTGAATTTTGGATTGCGGTTATTACGACTGAGCAGTTTCGTCATACTCTTTTAGCAGTTTTTCTGTCTTATGCATTTCTCTGAGCATAGGATTCATATAGTCGTTAGCTGATTCTAGATATGCTCTTGTCAGAGTATCTAGTTTATTTTTAACTATAAAGAGGTCTTCTTCGAATTGTTCCTCTGTTGAATGTTGGATAAATTCTTTTGCCTCTTCATATCTTTTTAATATGTTTTTCATCATTGGAGTTGGATTCTTTTGATTTATAGTTTTTATTACTGTGATTGTTAAATTTATTTGTTTTATTAATTCTTTTCTTACTGTCAAAATGTTGCTCCTTTTATAAAGTGAGATGAGATAAATTTAAAACCCTCAAATAAGAGGGCTTTAAATTTATTAAGCAGAGGTGAAAGGATACCGATCTTTACTACATTAAATTTTGAATCCATTTTCATCAAACCAAATTCAAATGGAATCAGAGTTCTGGTATCATTTCGTTAACGGTTTCAGCTATGCTTCTATATGATGCATTTAATTCATTTTCCAAAAAAGACTCATCCTCCAGTATTGCTACTCTGGACAAAGCTCTAGCAAATCATGAAATAATGCCAGTTCTACCGTAATTTGGGGACCGAATAAAGGCTCTGTTTTTATATCAAGATCACAAATGACTTCGTTCATTTCTTGATAATCAAGAGCGTTGTATCCCATTTCTTTTAAGATTTGATTCAGTTTTGTGTCTAGTTTCTGTTGAGACATAGAATACGTTTGAGTACTAAAACCATCTAGAATTGGAGTTGTTCTCTCTGGATCAATGTTTTCTAACTCAAATTCATGTTGTATGTAAAAGATAGGAGCCAACTTAGAAATCATTAATTTGCTGTTATAGCTTATATTAAAATCATTTTTTACAAATGGTTCAAATTCGAATCTAAATGTAGCAGATGGCCAAATTTCATCCTCATTTGTATTTTCATAACTTATTTTTTCTGTTTTTAAATAAGATTTTAATGAGTCAGGGAGGATAATTTCTTGTTTACATAAAGATAGATACTCTTCTTGTGTAGACTCTTTATTGTAGAATTTAATAATGGCATCAGTAATCAATTTATCCATAAGGGTACCTCCAAAAATATCTATTTCATTCTTAAATCATGTCCGCCTGATTTGTCCGCTTCCTTAGTAGGATTAAGGTTAAAATCGACTTCCCCTTGATGTTTCCCTCTTTTATTTAGGACTTCAAAGCGCCCATGTTGTGTATCTAAAGCATAATATGTTTTACTTTTTGAATCGTAGTATACATCTCGTTTATTAATTGTGGATAGTTTAGAATCTTTTTTCCAGCCATTCTGTTTAGCAATCGGGGCGGCGGTTTCTCTTATAAAAGCAATTTTTTCATTGATGTTCATGCTATACATTTTCTTTTCAAAAGATGTAACATCAAAAGTACTACTGTTCGTAGGTGATTTCCCACTATTTGATTGAAATAATACACTTTCTTTTTTTGATACATCTCTCAGAAGTTCAGTATTTAGAACGTTATGAACATCTTGTATTTTTTGTAAGTCATCCGCAAAAGCAAATTGATTTGTTCTGGAAAGCATGTTACTGAACATTTCTGTTGTAGTAACAAGTGCTTCACTGCCTTTTGTAATAGTTTTTTGAGCTGTGAGTGTTCCTATTTTTCCAACTTTATCTATACCTTTAGTTCCAATAAGTGCTGTTACAACAGTGGCCAGGGAATAGGTGATCCAACGTGATCTTGACTCTGCGTCTCCGTTTATCATATCACGCTTCCATGAATCGGATAACGCTGCCCATATATTAACTCCCGTAAATGTAACTGTTGCGAGTTGTTGGGTGGGAGAGGAGTTTAAAAATTTGTATACACTGTTAATTGTCTCCGGTGCATTTAAAATCATATCCTTCACACCAAGAGCAGTGTCTTTTCCAAAGTCGTATAATCCCTCACCAATTCCTTTTAAAATTTTAGCATCCTGTTTAGCCGTTTCTAATTGTATCACATACTGTTGTTGATAAGGTTCAAGGTTCTCATACCCAATCTTCTTTGCAATTTCTAAATATTCATCAGGGTCAGACACACCATCCGCAAGCTTTTTCTTTAATTCTTCAATCTCGCGTTCCTTCGCTTCCTCTTTCTTAACCTTCAAGTAAGCTTCAGTCCGCTTTTCAATGTCGCCTTTTTTCTTATGTATGTCACTCTCACGGTACGCTTTGGCGTTGTAGTGGATGGGTGTTGCGTTTTTGCCTTTGCCTGTTGCTTCTTGGAGCTTTTGGAAGTCGGACTTGATGAATTGTTCGTTTGGTTCCGACAGGGCGTATTCTGTCTTCAGGTCTTCGTCCAAGGCGTCCAGTTTTTCCAGTGTTTTTTTGCGTTTGTCGTTGGCATCTGCCAGCTCGTCTTTGAAGGTTTCTGTTGAAAACAGGCCGAGCGGGAGGATGTCGTCGATATCGTTTAAGATATCTTTCATCGCTTTTTTCTGTTCGGACATGATGGATTTTGATTTTTTATGGGCATTTGCCAGTTCGTGTTCCAGGAAGGATTCTTCGATGTATGCGTCTGAGAGGCCTTTGTCTTCGGCGGCTCCGGCGATGCTTTTGAAAAATGCGATTTTCATGTCGATGTAGTCGATCCATTGGTCGGTGACCCCGACGTGGTCGTGATAGAAGGCTTTGATGTTGCTGGCGCCTTTCCCAGAGAATTCGCTGTCACTGAGATCAGCGACGCTTTTTAACGCTTTTCTCAAGTTCACCATTTGCGTTCTTAGTTCTTTGTACTCTTTTGCACGGTCTGTTGCTTCCGAAAGCAATGTTTTCGCTTCAAATACTTTCATGACCATTTCCCTTCTTTTATTCGCTCGATATCAAAATTTTACCACGGAGCGGGATAAGGGTGGGGGTGAGAACGTGTTTTGGCGGAAAAATGAGTCATTTGGCATGTGTCTTTATTCGTGAAAGGATTGGCGGGAAAATGGTCGAAATGATATTGAATGCTGCACATTTTTTGGAAGTTTGTATTCTATATTGTTTTTTTAAGGAGCATGTTGATGAAGAAAAAACGGGTTACATTTGGTTTATTAGTGTTAATGGGATGCATCATACTGTTTGTTCAATTACACAATAAAGACAATATTCCTGTCAAAACTTCCGCCATCCACCCTGAAGAAGACCGCATCTTTTTTATTTACTCCAATCCTTTCATAAAAGAAAGCACACTGCTTTCAACCTCAACAGGCGCACGGTTTAACAGGCGCACGTTCAAGGTGGCGGATGTTCCTTACGTTCAAACGAAATCTGTCGCATCAACAGACCTTGTATTATTAGCGGAGCACGAGCCTTTTTACTACACCCTGGAGAAGGATGTGATCAAAGAGCATCCGCTGTCAGATCCATTTGCGTTTTGGTATGAGGGAAAGGATGTCTCTGTTAAAACCTATAACGTTGATACGGCGGGGAATGAGATACACATAAACGACAGAAAAACAAAAAAGGAATACCGGCTCACCTTGCCTTCGCTTGTCACGATGGGGGCCTGTGATGAGAACTATATTTATGTCATTCAAAGCATGGCTATTTACGTGATTGATAGAAACACAGAGGAAATCATTGAGACCCTGAGTTTAGCTTCATACGCTGATACCTTCGCAGACTCCAAGGATTTTATTGTCGCGAGCTCGGAGCACAAGTTGACTGTGATTGAAAAAGCGACATGGAAGACGACATATATTCCGTATCCTGATGATCTTGAATATGCAGATACCGTGTACTATGACAAAGAAAGCGGCATCTTTTACGTGACCTATGAAGACAAAGACGGGGAAGCGAGCTTGCTGGAATATGGGAAGGATTTTTCTTTTCAGACATACGGCTTAAAATTCCCGTATATGGAGGCGAAGTTTAAGGGGAATCAACTGTATATTGTTGCCCAGGAAGAGCATAAAAAGGGCATTGGCGGGTACGTGGGTGTGTTTGATATTCATTCTAAGGAGAAGCTTTATCATTTTAATTTGCCTGAGGAACAGGTGAAGGTGCAGGATTTTGTTGTGGTTGATTAAGCTTATTCTAGTCTCTTTCTCCCTTTGTAAAAATGAAATGTACAAACCGACAAAAGACCTATAAAATAAGAAAGCTACCATGAGAGAACAGAAGGGTGAGAAGAGACCATGAGTTATAAATTGGGTGCGCTGCTTTTATCTATTTTATTCCTATTATCGGCGTGTTCTGATAGCGGAGCTTCTTCTGATAAGGATCAAGAAAAGCAAACCGTGAAGAAAGCGAGTGTTACGAAGCTGACGGAGCAGGAAGTTACATCTGCTTTGAAAAACGATATTGAATCAATTTTTAATGCATTTGACAAAGCGGGAAAAGAAAACGGCTGGAGCACGGCAAACAAGGCGGATTTCAGCAAGCTGCGGCCTGATGTGCTGCCTTATGCGACAGAGACATTTGCAGATCAGACGTTAAAGGATTTGGCTGAAGAGTACTATTGCGAGTGTGATGCTCCTTTTCAACCCGGCACTGATTTCGATGTGCGTTTTACATATGAACAGGACAAGAACAAGATAAAGGCTTCTTCAATAGATCCGGCAACAGAATTAAACAACATGGGGACTTCATGGACGTTTGAGCTGGTGAAGGAAGATGGCGATTGGAAGATAAACAAGTGGGACAGCAAGTCGCTTCAAGGTGATGATATCAAGCTGACAAAAGAAGAAGCGAAAACAATTCTGTCGAGAAACGTTGAAACGGCGGAATTTGTGAAGTCCTATGAGTCGAAAGCTGCCGGCGGAACAGCTTATCTTTTCGATGTAAAAAGTTCAAATGGGGAAAGACAGGCGGCGATCAGCTCCAAGGATACCAGTCTGGTGAGTGATCATGATAACGAGACTGAGGCTGCGGAGCAAGAAACAGCCCAAGCGGCTGAGGAAACAGCGTCGTCTGATACAGCGGATACACAGAGCAGTGAGCAGACAACGGGAAGCACAAAAGCAGATTATGCTGCGAAATTGTCTGCGACAGAAAAGAAAGAAAAGCACAATGATTATCAAAGTGATTATCAGATGATTGAGGATCATGGCTATAACTATCAAATGTGGGATGCATTGCTGAACGAGATATACGGCGTGCTGCAAAAGCAGCTTTCTGCTTCAGACATGGCGGCTTTAAAAATTGAACAGCTCCAATGGATTAAGGATAGGGATGCGGCGGCCCAGAAACGATATGATGAGGAGGGCGGCGGTTCATTATCCCGAGTCGTCCAAACGGAAGAGCTTGCAAAACAGACGAAAGAGCGCTGTTACGAGCTGGTGAATACGTATATGAAATAGAATGACATGGACCCTTGTGTAAAGGGTCTTTTTTGCGAAGAAAAACAAATTGACAGGATGAAAAAGCAATTTCTTCCTGTTGTATTGTTTTCAAAATTTGGGATTGATAGAATATGACATATCTTACAGAAAAGGAGGGAAGCCGTTGAGTCAAGCTATACCGTCTTCGCGTGTTGGTGTTAAGATTAATGAATGGTACAAGATGATTCGTCAATTCAGTGTTCCGGATGCTGAGGTTCTGAAAGCGGAGGTGGAGCAGGACATTCAGCAGATGGAAGAGGATCAGGATTTGCTGATCTATTATTCTCTGATGTGCTTTCGGCACCAGCTGATGCTGGATTATTTGGAGCCGGGGCAAACATACGGGAATCGCCCTACAGTGACAGAGCTTCTGGAAACGATTGAAACTCCTAAGAAAAAACTCACAGGTCTTTTGAAATATTACTCTTTGTTTTTCCGCGGCATGTATGAATTTGACCAGAAAGAATATGTGGAAGCGATTGGGTTTTATCGCGAGGCGGAGAAAGAACTGCCGTTTTTGTCAGATGAAATCGAGAAAGCGGAATTCCATTTTAAAGTGGCGGAAGCGTATTACCATATGAAGCAAACGCATGTGTCGATGCATCATATTCTTCAAGCCTTAGACATTTACCATCAACATCCCCTATACAGCATTAGAACCATACAAAGCTTGTTTGTGATCGCCGGCAACTATGATGATTTCAAACATTATGAAAGAGCGCTCCCGCATTTAGAAGCTGCGCTGCGATTGGCAATGGATATTCAAAACGACCGGTTTACCGCCATTTCCTTGTTGAACATTGCGAATAGTTATGACCGGTCAGGAAACTATCAGATGGCTGTACAATACTTTCAAAAAGCGGCGAAACTAAGCAGAGAAACGGTCACTGACCTGCTTCCAAAAGTCTTGTTTGGCTTAAGCTGGACATTATGTAAAGCAGGCAAAACACAGAAGGCGTTTCAGATGATAGAAGAAGGATTAGGCCATATTAGAACATATCCAAATACGGGTTCTCACAAATTTTATAAAGAATTGTATCTGTTCTTGCAGGCGGTGTACAAAGAGAGTGTTGATGAGACCAAAATCCTTGAGATGTTAGCCTATTTCGAAAAAAAGAACCTGCACGCTTACATTGAAGCATGCGCCCGAAGTGCTGCCGCTGTTTTTGAGAGCCGCTGTCTTTTTGAACACGCTGCCGTGTTTTATCGGAAAGTGCTGAAAGCCCAAGAAGATATTCAAAAAGGAGAGTGTTTATATGCTTATTAAGAAAAAAGTGATGATGTTCTTTGCTGTTACTCTAATTTTTGGAGGCATTTCGTTTCCATTCCTGACAAACTCCGGCGGCTTTAAGGAATCAACGGACCGAAACACGACGTATATTGATCGTTCCCCTGACAATAGTATCATTGATTTAGAGAAGAAAGCCCTTAGCTAGGGCTTTTTTCTTGCTTTGCGGTATATGCGGCAATTCCTTCTATTTCTAACGCAAGACACTCGAAACAACCAAACCATTTGAGGTATAATGGATAAAGTGAATCACAATTTACAGATTGATATATATGAAAGAGAGTGGAATATCATGGGCCGTAAGTGGAACAATATTAAAGAGAAGAAGGCGTCTAAGGACGCAAATACGAGTCGGATTTATGCGAAGTTTGGCCGTGAGATTTATGTGGCGGCGAAGCAGGGCGAGCCTGATCCGGAATCCAACCAGGCGCTGAAGGTTGTGCTGGAGCGCGCGAAGACGTACAGCGTACCGAAAAACATTATTGAACGTGCGATTGAGAAGGCGAAGGGCGGAGCGGAAGAGAATTTCGATGAGCTTCGTTATGAGGGCTTCGGTCCGAACGGATCAATGATCATCGTTGATGCGCTGACGAATAATGTAAACCGTACGGCTCCGGAAGTGCGCGCGGCGTTCGGGAAAAACGGCGGAAACATGGGTGTGAGCGGATCTGTTGCTTACATGTTTGATGCGACGGCTGTTATCGGTGTGGATGGCAAAACAGCTGACGAAGCGCTTGAAATCCTGATGGAAGCGGATGTCGATGTACGTGACATTTTAGAAGAGGATGACAGTGCCATCGTGTATACCGAGCCTGATCAATTCCATGCGGTGCAGGAGGCGTTTAAAAACGCGGGCGTTGAGGAATTCACGGTTGCCGAGCTGACAATGCTTGCGCAAAGTGAAGTGACGCTTCCGGATGATGCGAAGGAACAGTTTGAAAAATTGATCGACGCGCTAGAGGATCTGGAAGATGTTCAGCAGGTGTATCACAACGTTGATTTAGGTGAATAAGAAATGAGCAGGCTGTTATGGCCTGCTTTTTTTCTTGTCTTTGAATTTGTTTTAGTTGTTTTGGGCAGGCGCCTATACGATCTGTAAGTATCCTCATATTCTGGACTGTAACCTATGTGAAGGAGAGAGTGATGAATATGACTGATACAAGACATATGTATGGCGGACCTGGTTTTGGCCATTATTCGGGCTACGGCATGCAAGGCGGAGGCTATCCGGGCTATGGCATGCAGACTGCAGGCTATCCGGGGCCGGGCATGCAAGGTGCAGGCTTTCCGGGAACCGGCATGTACGGAGGAATGAGCGGATATCCGGGCTATGGCGCACCCGGAGGATACGGCGGTTATCCAAGCGGAGGCTATCCGGGCTCACCGGGACCTGTAAGTTATCCGAGCATGCATCATGAGAACGATGGGCATCACCACTATTATCACCATCATCATGATGGAAAAGATAATTATCACCACCACCATCATGACGGCAATTATGGTCACCATCACCATATGGGCCAATGGGGACAAGACGGCTATAAATAAAGATGTTATAAAAAGAGGCACTCTTGCAGCTCAAGAGTGTTTTTTATCTTTTTCTTGACTGTTCAGTCTGAAAACTGGTAACATTTGTTTAGGAGGTGATGATCATTTGGGGAGGAATAAAGAATTCGATACGGCCCTTGTTCTTCACAGAGCGATAGAGGTTTTTGGGGAATATGGCTACGAAGGCACGTCTCTTCAGGGGCTGCTCTCTCATTTAGGCATTGCGCGGCAGAGTTTGTATGATACGTATGGAACGAAGCGTGATTTGTTTTTGTCAGCTGTGAAAACGTATCTTGAGGGGAAAAACGCTGCTGTGATCGAAAGGCTTGAGGCGCCTGGATCTGTAAAGGATGCCATTCATGATATTTTTCAGGAGGGTGTCAATGTCCTTAAAGATCCGGAACGCGCGAAGGCGTGCTACATCATAAACAGCGCGATTGAACAGGTCCCGCATGATCCTGAGCTTGCCCGGTATTTTGAAGGGCAGTCCAAGCAGCTTGAGGACGCTTTTTATCAGGCGCTTTTAAGAGGGAAGGATCAAGGAGAATTGACTGGCGAAGACACTGATATATCAGCGCTTGCCCGTTATTTGAATCAGAGCAGGCTGTCTCTGACGTTTGTCGCTAAAGTGACGGCTGACCTGGACCGGCTTCAGGACCATGTTGACGTGAGTTTATCTGTACTTGACTAACTATATTTTTGGGTAAAGGCTGCTTTGCCCAGTTATATGCTTTTTGGACTGAATGGTCTGAAATAAAATATGAGGTGATGATGAATGTTGATGAATGAATTTGAAAAGGCGTGTGAAACATTGAGAAAGTTTATGGCGTATATGCTTGAGAAGGACATGAAGAGCTGGACGGAGCTGTGGGATGAGAATGCGGTATTTGAGTTTCCTTATGCGCCGGAGGGGTCACCAAAAAGAATTGAAGGAAAAGCGGCCATTTATGATTATATTAAAGATTATCCTGATCAAATTCATCTTTCTTCGTTTACGGCTCCGACAGTGTACCGCTCAGCAGATACGAATACGATCATCGCGGAGTTTCAATGTGACGGCCATGTGATTGAGACTGGGCTGCCTTATCGCCAAAGCTATATCAGTGTCATCGAAACGAGAGACGGCCGCATTATGCGTTATAAGGATTATTGGAATCCGCTTGTTGTAAAAGAAGCGTTTGGAGGATCATTTTTGCAAACAGAGGAGAGTGGAAAATGATGAAACAGCGGCCAATTTTAATCACAGGCGGGACCGGCACAACCGGAAGCCGAATCGCCAGCCGTTTAATAGAGCTCGGCTATAGGGTGCGAATTGCAAGCCGGAAAAAGGGTGAGCTTGCTGATGCTGAGTATGTGTATTTTGATTGGAATGACGCCTCCAGTTTTACGACTGCTTTGGAACAGGTCAAACAGATCTATCTTGTTGCCCCGGTTGGTGTGTTTGACCCGGCTCCTTATGTGCTCCCGTTTTTAAAAGAGGCAAAGCGGCTCGGTGCTGAACGTGTGGTGATGCTTAGCGCGTCTGTTGTCCCTGAGAATGGCCCTGTGTTTGGCGCGCTTCATCAGGCAGTGCGTGAGTTTCCAGAATGGACGGTGCTCCGGCCTTCTTACTTTATGCAAAACTTCATCAATGTCCAGTATCGCATGTCTATTCAAACGGAGGGGCGCATCATCACGGCTTCTGGTGAAGGAAAACTTGGGTTTATTGACGCTGATGACATCGCAGAAACAGCCGTCAGGGCTTTGATTGATGATGTTCCTCATCAAACACATCATATTCTGACAGGTCCTGAGGCGCTGAGCTATGCCGAAGCGGCGGAGATCATCGGAGCTGCGGCGGGACGCCGGGTGGAGCATGTCAGCATTTCTTGTTCCGAGCTGCAGCATAAAATGGAGGAAGCAGGTTTGCCGGCGGATTATGCCCATTTTATGGCGGGGCTGGATGAAGCGATCCGCCACGGTGCGGAACATCGGGTAACGGATACAGTGAAGCATGTGACGGGAAAAGAACCCCGTTCACTGACTGAGTTTGCGGCTGCTCATACCGCATACTGGAAACGTTGATTTTATTTTGGACTGATTGATCTAGAAAGACCTTCGGCTCTGCCGAAGGTCTTCTTTTTATCGATTGAATTGAAAAAGCTTAGCCGCGTTTTCAGTGCCGATTTTGTATCGGTCTGTTTCACTGATTGGACATTGGTCAAACCAGGAAGAGATCTCTTCCATCGTTTCATACGGGTAGTCGACCGAGAATAGGATGCGGTCTGAGCCGACCTCTAACAATGTATCAATTAAGGCCTGTGTTCTGAACACGCCGCTAGTTGTGAGATAAAAGTTGTTGCGAAGGTATTCAGTCGGCGCTTTCTTATGGTTTCCATGGGTTTCAGGACGCTGATGGCGCAGTCTGTGTTCCACTCGCGGCAATGTAAACGGCAGCCCCTCGCCCAAGTGTCCGAGGATCACAGTCAAATCAGGATATTCATCGAAAAGGCCGCTGAGCATCAGGCGAATGGCATGTGTCGCTGTTTCAAAACCGAAGCCCCATGCTGAGCCGAGGAGGCCTTCGTAGCCTTCATAGATGCGCTGCTGATGCGGCAGCGGGATACGCGGATGCAGATAGACGGGAACCTGCAGCTGTGCGGCTTTTTCCCAGAAAGGGCGCACCTGGGGCTCGTCTAAATATTGGGCGGTGTTTTCGTCACCGATGTTGCTGTATCCGTTAACCAAGGCACCCACAAACCCGAGCTCGTTTACTGCCCGTTCGAGTTCCTTCGCGGCTTCTTCAGGATCTTGAAGCGGCACCGCCGCAAATGCTTTAAAGCGGTCAGGGTGCTTAGCAACGAAGAATTCCGCAGCGTGATCATTCATTTGCTTTGCAAGTTTCACAGCTCTGTCAGGGTCAGTGATGCCTTCAATTCCAGGCTGTGTCAATGAGAGAATTGACGTTTGGATGCCGTTTCGATCCATGTCTTCAATCCGTTTTTCGAACTCCTGCAATCGTTTTTGGACAGCGCTGAAATACTCATCGTCAGTAAAATTGTGGCTTCCTGTAGCCGGAAAGTCAGGAGATTCCCAATGCTCTTCTAATGCGATTTTTCCTTTCATGCAAAAGACTCCTCTCTTCATCATAGCGGGTGAGAACAGATAGAGTGCACTCATATACGTAACGAAGCTTCGCTTAGGTCGTTATTGAACATTATGTTCATTACTTTACATCGTGTACAGGATGTATGTTCATGGTACAGTAGATTTTGAGAATAGGTCAATAAACAGAGAACGCCCAAATGTATAGAAGTAGACACATGCGAATGATTTGTTCATAAGAAAATGAAAGTTAGACGGGGAGGAAAAAAATGTCTAAAAAGCACAAAGTCGATCCGAGAATCAGACGAACAAACAAATATTTAAGAGATGCTTTAATCGCCCTTCTGAAAGAAAAAGATGCCAACTCGATTACGATTCAGGAAATTACGGAAAAAGCGGATTTGACCCGCGGCACCTTCTATTTGCATTATCAGGATAAACAGGATTTTTTGTTTCAAAGCATGACCGAGGTTCTTGATGATTTGATCCGGCAGGTAAAGCCCGAAACACTGGACAAACCGGTCAGTATTGATGAGGATCATCCGCCTGTATCTTTTGTAAAGCTTTTTGAGTACATCCATGAACATGCCGAATACTTCCAAGTGATGCTGAGCGACAGGGGTTTGCCGCAATTCAGAAGTCTTATGGCGGAGTTCGTTCAGAAACGGATTTACGAGGAATTGCTTTCATCGATTGAGGAATCAGAGAAAACGCTGCAGGTGCCGAAAGAGATACTTGTCAGCTATATTGCGTCCGCTCATATCGGGGTGATTTGTTCCTGGCTGGAGAGCGGCATGAAGTACAGTCCGTTGTTTATGGCGAATCAATTAACGCGTTTAACACTGCTGGGCCCGCTCCGTATTGCGGGGATTGAGGAGCAGATCAAGCTTCCTTATTAGCGGTTTCAGTCATAATCATGCCTCCCGCCTCATACCTATTAAGGTCATTGCTTTTGAGAAAGGAGGAGCCGAAATGAAGGATATGCAGCCGTTTACGCCTGTCAAATCATACACACCCTTTCACAGCCGTTTTGATCCCTGTCCGCCCATAGGGAAGAAATATTACAGAACGCCGCCTCACCTCTATATGACCTTTCAGCCTGAGCATATGGAGCAGTTTTCGCCGATGGAGGCTTTAAGGAAAGGCACCCTTTGGAAGGATCTCTATGATTTTTATGAAAACCCTTATCGAGGGGGAGACGCGCATGGCAAAAAAGGTTGATGCTGAATATTACCGTCAGCTTGAGCAAATCCAGGCCGCAGATTTTGTGCTTGTTGAGCTAAGCCTTTATTTAAATACACATCCTCATGATGAAGACGCGCTGAAGCAATTCAATCAATATTCCGGCTATTCAAGGCACTTGAAAAGACAGTTCGAATCCTCTTACGGGCCGCTTCTACAGTTCGGCAACAGCCCCGCGGGCGAGGATTGGGATTGGGGCAAAGGGCCATGGCCGTGGCAAGTATAAGGAGGAATGCCTGAATGTGGGTGTATGAAAAGAAGCTGCAATATCCTGTTAAAGTCAGTACGTGCAACCCGACGCTGGCGAAATATTTGATTGAGCAGTATGGCGGAGCGGACGGCGAGCTGGCCGCGGCTCTCCGGTATTTGAACCAGCGGTATACAATTCCTGATAAGGTCATCGGCCTTTTAACCGATATCGGCACGGAGGAATTCGCCCATTTGGAAATGATTGCGACCATGGTCTATAAGTTAACGAAAGACGCGACGCCGGAGCAGCTGCGTGAAGCGGGGCTTGGCGACCATTACGTCAATCATGACAGCGCGCTATTTTACCACAATGCGGCGGGTGCGCCGTTTACAGCGACTTATATTCAGGCGAAGGGCGATCCGATTGCCGATTTATATGAAGACATTGCGGCAGAGGAAAAAGCGCGGGCGACGTATCAATGGCTGATTGATATCTCGGATGATCCTGATTTGAACGATTCCCTGCGTTTTTTGCGTGAGCGTGAAATTGTGCACTCCATGCGCTTCAGGGAAGCGGTGGAAATTTTAAAAGAAGAGCGGGACAAAAAGAAGATTTTCTAATGGGCAGATTGGCCTCTCTTTCATACCCCCTTTTACATACAGAGAAAATGGTCTGTTTTTGCGGTTTGGTCTGCATTATAATCAAGGTGTGTGTGCAAGCTTACTTTTGATTGGGAGGCCTTTATGTCAGCTTTTAAGATGAAGAACGAAACAATTGCAGATGGATTTTACGCGTGTCCGGCCGTGTATGAGGACGCAGAAGCGATTACGGGATTGCTTGTCCGAACAGCTGAATGGCTCCGGGATCGGGGTTCAACCCAATGGAGCGGCCTGCTGGAAGGCCAAGATACACATGATATCACGGGTTCAATTGCAGATGGACATGTGTTTGTGTTTAAAAAAGACGAAGAGCTTGCGGCTGTCGTGATGCTGCTTCCGGAACCGAGCGAGTGGGACCGAAAGCTTTGGGGAGAGGATGGACATGAGGCGTCCATTTATTTGCATCGCCTCGCAGTCAGCCGCCAGTTTGCCGGACAGGGGCTTGGAGCGCGTGTTCTTCAATGGGCGGAGACGGGTATACACTTTCCGGAGAAAACACGGATCCGGCTTGACTGTGTCGCTGATAATGACGCCTTGCACTCCTTTTACCGGCGAATGGGATATGAATTTATGGGTGCTGATGCATCCGGATATCATTTGTTTGAGAAAGAGATTTCGGCAGAATAAGCGTCCTTCGCAGGAGGCTTTTTTTGTCTTTTTCGAAAAGGGAGGACAGGCGATGTGGACAATTTTATTTGTGACAGGGATCGTGACGGCTTGTCTGTTCGCTGGCGTATCTGTTTTTTTGCGGATGAAGCTTCCTGACAAAAGGTGGCCGGAATGGTTATTGGCCGGGCTGGTTGCACTTGGTGTGCTTGCGATCTGGTACAGTCTCGTATATGTACGCGGCTGGGAGGGGGCTGCGCTCGGAATGCTCGGGTTCAATGTCATGTGCGGAGCGGCTGCGGGATATTTGATCGGAAGGGCCATCCTGCGATACATGAAAAAATAAGGCGTGAGGCTGTCTCTCATGATGTCGAATTTTTCACAGAGCGGCAGGAATTTTCTTTCGAAAGGAGAAATACTTATTACTTTAAAATGAAAACGTTTTCTATAGCGGGAAGGTGATGTTGATGATACACAGTGTGGCGAATGGGCTGAATCGTTTTTGTACGTGGGTGATGAGACTGGCCTATTTGAATGTGCTATGGATTTTGTTTTCTCTTGCAGGTCTGGTTGTGTTTGGATTGATGCCTGCTACTGCGGCGATGTTTTCGGTGGCGAGGGAATGGGCGAAGGGGAACACGGATGCCCCGGTGTTTGCTGTCTTTTTTCGGGCCTTTAAAAAAGAGTGGCGGGCAGCGCAAATCCTCGGGCTTATTGTTGTGACGGCCGGCCTGTTTCTGTTTGCGGATATGCGGATTGCGGCTCAGATGAATCAGCCTGTGCTCGTCAATGTGTTTCTGAGCATCAGCTTGATTTTCGCGTTAGTGGTGCTGTATGTGTTCCCGGTGTTTTCTCATTTTGATGTGAAAATCAGAGAGGTGCTGAGCATCAGCTTTTTGATTGCCTTCAGCCGTCCGGCGGTGACGCTCCTGATGGCGGCGGGCGCTGTCGGTGTGTTGTTTCTCGTGCTGTTTCATGTCACGTTTCTGCTGTTTTTCAGCGGGAGTTTGCTTAGCCTGATCTTAACGAAATTATCTTTTAAAGCGTTTCAGTCAATGGATCAGCGGCAGGAGAAAGAAAAGGCGGCATGAAAAAAAGAGTTGCCGGCTGGTACAGGCGGATGAAGATTAAGGATAAGCTGTTTGTGTTCCTTTCACTGATTATGGCCGTGTCCTTTCTGTTTGTATACAGCGGGGTGCAGTACGCCTTTCATGTGTATGATGAGCAGATTTACCGCAAATCCTCGGAGGTGCTGCGGATGTCTTCAGAAAGGATTGAAGACGAGCTGAAGAAGATAGAGGATGTGTCATATGAAATCATTACGGACGAACAGATTCAGCGCATCCTGAGCATGCAAAACCGTGATGATTCGTACGATCAGTATCAAATGAAGCAGGAGCTGTGGGATCAGCTGGCGGAATATGCCGGAGATGAAAAGTACATCGACTCCATTCATTTGATCGATGCCCGCGGCTCAGAGTATTCAGCGGGAAGCAGTTCTTCCGATCTTTTAAAGCAAGAGCAGGAAGAGGTGTTCAAACGAGCCAAGGCGAAAAATGGCAGAAACCTTTGGATGACGCTGGGCGGTTCAGATCCTATTCTGATTTCAGCGCGGCAGATCCGATCCTATCACCAGCTGCGTTTGAACGGCTTGGGCATGGTGCTGATCCAGGTCAATGTGAAACAAATGATTCGTGATTTGCCGAAGGATTGGGGCGATTCCGTCGGAGACATCATGATCGCTGACAAAGGCGGGAATTTGGTATATTCGGCACATGCATCTGTGCTTGCGCCTGAGGCGGCAAAGGAGACGCTAAAGCACCCCGGTTATGACCTGATAAAAAAGAATGGCAAACGGTACTTTATTTCTTTCCTTCAATCATCCTATCAAAATTGGAGCTACTATAACGTCATCCCCTTTGATCAGATGTTCGAAAAAATTTCCTTTATGAAAACAGTGATCGGCACGTGTTTTCTTCTGTTTTTCTGTGTGGTTTTGCTTTTCGGAAGAAAGATCGCCAACAGTATCACGGAGCCGATCGAGCAGCTTGTATCCGCGATGAAATCGGTGCAGGACGGCGGGATAGAAGCGGGGGTATCGCTTTCTCTGCCGGAACATACACAGGATGAAGCCGGCATGCTGAACCGCCATTTTGCGGTCATGATGAAACGGATTAACGAGCTGATGGAAGAAAATGTGGAAAAACAGCTCATCATTAAAGAAACTGAATTGAAGGCGCTGCAAGCCCAGATCAACCCGCATTTTTTATATAACACGCTTGAATCCATCAATTGGCTGGCAAAGGCGAATCAGCAAAAGCAAATCTCAAAAATGGTGGAATCGCTCGGTTTTCTTCTGCGAAACAGCATACATATGAAGAAAGATACAGTGAGCATTCAGGATGAGGCGGATATCGTCCTTCACTATATGACGATTCAGCGGTTTCGATTTGAAGAGCGCCTGAACTTCACTTTGGATATCGATGAAGAAGTGAAGGATTGTCTCATTCCGAAACTGACGCTCCAGCCGCTTGCGGAAAATGCGATTCAATACGCGCTGGAACCCTTCACAAGACCATGCGCTATCCGGGTTCAGGCGAAAAAGACGAAGGACGGTGTCTGTATTACGGTCGAAGATAACGGCCCTGGCATGGATGTACGGATGCTTGAAACAACTGGCGGAAGAGGAATCGGGCTTTGGAATATACGTGAACGCATCCGGCTGACATACGGAGAGCCGTACGGTTTGCGCATTCAAAGTGAAGAAGGAAAGGGAACGAGGATTGTGATCACAATACCGTGCCGAAATGAGGTGGCGTGATGTATAAGATACTGCTGGCTGATGATGAGAGGATTATTCTTGACGGAATGGCAGGAATCATTGAGTGGGAGGCGCTTGGCGCTTCATTGATCGGAAAAGCGCAGAACGGAAATGAAGCATATGAGAAGATTTTACATAAGCAGCCGCATATCGTCATCACAGATATCAAAATGCCCGGCATGGACGGGCTTGAGCTGATCAAAAAGGTGTCAGCCGTCAGTCCGTCGGTTCAATTTATCGTCCTGTCCGGGTTTGGAGAGTTTGAGTACGCCAAGGAAGCTATGAAATACGGAGTGAAGCATTATTTGCTGAAGCCCTGTAATGAACAGCAAATTGTCAGCTCGCTGGAGGACATCATGGCCGAGCTGAAGCAGCTTGATGTGCGGAAAAAGAAAACCGCTCATTTGAAACATGAGCTCAATCATATCCGCTCCTTTGCCGCCGATCAATACTTGGAAGGTTTGATCGCCGGCGTAGCCCAGCTGTCTCCGCCGCCTTCACTTGCCGAAAAAAAGGTTCGCCTCCTGATTTTAAAAGGGGAACAATCTGTTGATGCCGCGGCCAAAGAGGCATTCGGTCCGGCGCTGACAGCGGTTTGCAGCAGCGGAGAATGGACCGTGCTCGCCGTAGATGTGAACGCCGCTGACAAGGCGGCGGACGTTTTTGCGAACCGCCAGATGGCCATCAGCCAGGCGGGAGAACTTCGGAACGCGGGGCAGCTGTTTCGTGACACAGCCGAAGCGTCTGGTGACCTGCACGGAAGCGCAGTGATTTCGAAAATGATCAGGCTCGTTGCCGACGAGCTCGGAAATCCGAATCTCTCTTTAAAATGGGCGGCGAAGGATATGCTGTTTATGAATCCTGATTATCTCGGGAAATTATTTAAGCAGGAAACAGGCGAGAAATTTTCCCAATACGTTACGCGGGTGCGTCTTGAGCATGCAATGAAACAGATGAAAATAAGGCGGGACGTGAGTGTATCAGAGATCGCGGAAGAAATCGGGTTTGGTGATAATCCGAAGTATTTCAGTCTCGTTTTTAAAAAATATACCGGTTTGACACCGTCAGAATTCAGAAGAAAACAGGGAGGCGCTTCCGCGGGGTAGCCATCTCTGTTTTTTTTACTTTCGCCACTGTTTTTTGAGTGTTTCACCCCATTTAAACGCTTTAAAATAATTGTAAGCACTTACATCAAAGGAGGGATAGGTTTGAAGAAGATTTGTTACGTGCTGTTATCGCTTGTCTGCGTCTTTATTTTCAGCGGATGTTCTGCGGGCGAAGAGGCATCGGGAAAAAAAGAAGACATTACGCTCAGAATCGCGTGGTGGGGCGGGCAGCCAAGGCATGATTATACAACAAAGGTAATTGAACTGTACGAGAAAAAGAATCCGCACGTCCATATTGAAGCGGAATTTGCGAACTGGGATGACTACTGGAAAAAGCTCGCGCCGATGTCTGCCGCCGGCCAGCTTCCAGATGTCATTCAAATGGATACCGCTTATTTGGCACAATACGGCAAGAAGAACCAGCTGGAGGATTTAACGCCTTATACAAAGGATGGAACGATTGATGTCAGTTCTATCGATGAGAATATGCTGTCAGGCGGAAAAATTGACAATAAGCTCTATGGGTTTACGCTAGGCGTCAACGTGCTCTCTGTGATTGCGAATGATGATTTGCTGAAAAAAGCCGGTGTGTCCATCAATCAGGAAAACTGGAAGTGGGAGGATTACGAGAAGCTGGCGTATGATCTTCAGGAAAAAGCCGGCGTCTACGGCTCTAACGGAATGCATCCGCCTGATATTTTCTTCCCTTATTATTTGCGCACGAAGGGTGAGCGTTTTTATAAAGAAGACGGCACAGGCCTCGCGTATCAGGATGATCAGCTGTTTGTCGATTATTTTAAAAGGCAGCTGAGGCTGGTGAAAGCGAAAACCTCCCCAACGCCTGATGAAAGCGCACAGATTAAAGGGATGGAGGATGACTTTATCGTCAAAGGCAAATCAGCGATTACGTGGAACTACTCCAATCAATATTTGGGCTTTGCCCAGCTGACAGACTCGCCGCTGTCTCTTTATCTGCCGCCGGAGCAAATGAAGGAAAAGGCGCTGACGATGAAGCCAAGTATGCTGTTTTCGATTCCGAAAAGCTCTGAGCATAAAAAAGAGGCCGCAAAGTTTATCGACTTCTTCGTCAACAATGAAGAAGCCAATATGCTGATCAAAGGCGAGCGGGGTGTACCTGTATCCGACAAGGTGGCGGACGCGATTAAACCGAAGCTGAATGAGGAAGAAGCCAACATTGTGGAATATGTAGAAACCGCATCGAAAAACATCAGCAAAGCCGATCCGCCGGAGCCTGTGGGAAGCGCGGAGGTCATCAAGCTGCTGAAAGACACATCTGATCAGATTCTATATCAGAAGGTATCGCCGGAAAAAGCCGCCAAAACGTTCCGGAAGCAGGCCAATGAGATATTAGAGAGGAATAATTGACGGGAAATGGGGCTGACGCAATGAAAAAAAGCCGGAGCATGAGAAAAGACAATCTGGCGGGATATGCTTTTATTTCTCCGTTTATTATCGGGTTCCTTTGTTTTACGGTGATTCCGATGGGGGCGTCCCTGTTTCTGTCCTTCACAAGCTATGACTTGTTTACGGCGCCGAAGTGGATCGGGCTCGACAACTACAAGGAAATGTTTACGGGTGACGAAAAGTATTGGCAGTCGCTGAAGGTGACGTTTACGTATGTGCTTGCCGGGGTGCCGCTCCGCCTCGGCTTCGCGCTTTTTATCGCTGTCATTTTAAACAATGCATCAAAAGGAACGGCGATTTACAGAACGCTCTTTTATCTGCCTTCCATCATCGGCGGGAGCGTGGCCGTGGCGATTATGTGGCGCAATATTTTCGGCAATGACGGGGTCATCAATGCGCTTTTGTTTTTTGTTGGGATTGATCAAAAAATTCTTTGGTACCAGGACCCGACAAGCGCGCTGTGGACATTGATTCTGCTATCGGTTTGGCAGTTCGGGTCATCGATGCTGATTTTTCTGGCCGGCTTGAAAAACATTCCGTCTTCGTATTTGGAGGCGGCCAGCGTGGACGGGGCAAATCGGGTGCAGCGTTTCTTTAAGATCACGCTTCCGATCCTCACGCCGATTATTTTCTTTAACCTGGTGATGCAGACGATTTCCGCTTTCATGACATTTACACCCGCTTATATCATTTCGAAGGGCGAGGGTGGGCCGCTTGACGGGACGCTTTTATATTCGCTCTATTTGTTCCAGCGGGCGTTTAACTATTTTCAAATGGGCTACGCATCGGCGATGGCGTGGATCATGCTTATCATTGTCGGGCTGATTACGCTGATTTTGTTTAAAACATCGTCATATTGGGTTCATTACGAGTCAAAGGAGGAATGACGGATGGAGCCGGTTAACCAGCCTGTCAGAGAAGCCCCGGTTTTTGAGCGGAAAAAAGCCGGGCGCGTCAGGCCTAAACGCATACTGTTCCATGTTTTTACGGCATCGCTGGCGGTGTTATTGCTGTACCCGGTCATTTGGCTGTTTGTCAGCTCGTTTAAGGAAAGCTCCAGTATTTTTACAACCTCGCATTCTCTCATTCCCGATCCTTTTATTCTCAGCAACTATGCTGAAGGGTGGAAGGGGATTGCCGGGCAGCCGTTTCTGACCTTTATTAAAAACTCGGCGATCATTGTCGGACTGTCAACAATCGGCGCCGTCCTGTCATCGGCTGTCATTGCGTACGGATTTGCGCGCATTCCGTTTAAGGGAAAAGCGTTTTGGTTCGCCTGCATGATGGGAACGTTGATGCTGCCGCATGAAGTGCTAATGATTCCGCAGTACATTTTGTTTGCGAAATTAGACTGGCTGAATTCGTTTAAACCGATTGTCGTACCGCAATTTTTCGGGCATGCGTTTTTTATTTTTCTGATGATCCAGTTTATCCGGACGATTCCTGTGGAGCTGGATGAGGCCGCGCGAATCGACGGATGCGGGCGCTTTGCCTGCTTTTGGCGGATCATTCTGCCGCTCATTGCCCCGGCGCTTGCGACGTCTGCGATTTTCTCTTTCTATTGGAAATGGGAGGAGCTGATTCAGCCTCTCTTGTATTTGAATAAGCCTGAGCTCTATCCTGTTTCTCTTGCGCTGAAGCTTTTCCTTGATACGGAATCGGCTTCGAACTGGGGCGCGATGTTTGCCATGTCGGCCGTCTCGTTACTGCCTGTGATTCTCGTATTCTTTTTGTTTCAGAAATATATCGTTCAGGGCATTAGTACGACCGGATTAAAATAAAAGGAGTGTTGCAGATGGCACAGCTTATCTTTGATGAAGAAAAGGTGACGTCCGTCATTGATCGGATTGTAAAAAGGACATTTCAGATGGATTTTGCGTGGGATTGGCCGGGCGGTGTCGCGTTTTACGGTGTGGCGGAGGCTTATGAAGCGACGGAAAACGAGGAATATATCAATCTGTTAAAAACGTGGGTGGATGAACAGCTGGAGGATGGGCTGCCGCCGCTTTCGATCAATGGGGTTTCCATCGGCCATACGCTTTTGTTCCTCCACAAGTTGACGGGTGATCACGTGTATTTGGAAACGGCGGGCGAGATGGCGGAATATGTGCTGCACAAGGCGCCGCGCTTCGGCGAGGGCATCCTTCAGCATACGGTGAATTCGGCTGAATATGTGTTTCCTGAGCAAGCATGGGCGGATACGCTGATGATGGCGGGGCTGTTTATGCTGAGAATCGGGCGGGTGATGGAGCGCGAGGATTATTTTGAAGACGGCCTGCGCCAGTTTCACGGACATGAAGACGTGCTTCAGGACCCTGTCACGAATTTGTACTACCACGCATGGGACAACAAAGCGCAAAATCACCTGTCGGGAATTTATTGGGGGAGGGCAAACGGCTGGGCAGCACTTACGATGGCGAAGGCGCTCCCGCTCATTGAGGTGACGCATCCCTCCTTTATGATCATCGACGGATCACTCAGAGACCAGCTGAGCGCGCTCGTCCGGCTGCAGAATGAATCAGGGCTGTGGCATACGATTTTGGATGATCCGGATTCGTATCTCGAGGTTTCGGCATCGGCTGGCATTGCTTCTGCTCTGCTGTCGAGCGGAAAGCTCTATACAAAATACGTGCAGAAATCACTTGCCGCCATTTTGGATGCGGTGGAAGAGGACGGCCGGGTCAGCAAGGTATCGGCCGGAACAGCCGTCATGAAAAATGCCGAAGGATACAAACAGGTGCCTTACAAACGAATACAAGGGTGGGGACAGGGACTTGCGCTGACTTTTCTTGCTGATGTGTTGAGAACGAAAAAACGCGTGTATCAGTAAAGACGGCGGCGGGGGGAAAGGGATGAAAAAACAGCCTCAACAGAAGGAACGGGTTTCTCGCTGGAAGGGAACGTATTTCAAAAGAAACTTTGTCTTCATTTTGCTGATTGCCTGTATTCCCGGATTGCTGACTGGCGGCGCTATCTATTTTCTTTCGATCGACAAGGTGGAGAAGGAGCTGCAGAGATCACATGAAACACAGGTGGCGCGTGAAGTCAGCCGGATGGATGAGAAGCTGGGAGTGCTGGAACTGGCGCTCAGCCAGATGGCATATGATTCTTCGCTGATGAATGGATTGGCCGAGAGGGATTTGGAGAAAGACTTTACATTTTCCTATCAATTAACGAAAAAGCTGTTTCTTTTACGGGACCAGCAGCCGCTGATCGAGCAGGCTTCCATCTTTCTGAACAGCCCCCGGCCTCTTGTGCTGAGCCCCGAATACAGCGCTTTGACAGAACAGGAGGCGCATCGCAAGTATCGCCCGCTGCTTGCTTCTGATAACAGTATTTATTGGAAGCGGTCGGGAAATCAAGCGATGCTGATCCAGCTTATTCCGGGCGCGGCGGAGAAACCGTTCGGCGCGATCATGCTGGAGGTTGATCCGAAAGAAATGGAGTCGATCCTGCAAAGCTTGTCCCCTTACCCTGATGGCAGCGCGCTGCTTTTGGATCAAAATCAGAAGGTGCTTTTTCACGAGGGCGAAAAAGATTTTGAAAAGACCTTGCTTAAAGAGGTCAAAAAACAGCCGGACGGAAAAGGCCATTTTCAGATGGAATGGGACGGCAAGGTGTATTCTGTCTCATTTGGAGAAATGAACCGCATGCATCAGCAGTGGACCTTTGTGTCGGCGGCGCCTCTTTCAGCTATTACAGCGCCAATGGTATTTTTATCAAAAGTGATCATCGTGATGCTTGTCATTTGCATCATCTTAGCGGTATGCATGACATGGTATGCATCAAAAAAAATCTACCGTCCCATTCAGCATTTGCTTGGCTTGTTTACCGGGGGAGAGAAGAAAGCATGGCAGGCGTCCGGGCAGGACGAATTCATGTGGATCGAAAAGCGGTGGCATGATCTATCCGTTGAAAGCCGGAAGCTTCAAGAACAGCTGCTGCGGCAGACGCCCCATGTGAAAAAGAGTTTTTTGCAGCACCTCCTGCAGGGCGATTTTTATGATGACAACGAGGAAAGCCTCAGATCGCGGATGGAGGAGGCTGGATGGAACATCGGGGAAAACGTCTTTCATGTGCTTGATCTCCAGGTGACAGGCCTCCGTTGTGAAAAAAGCATTTTCCGTGCCGGTGATGAACAGCTCGCTGTATTTACACTGACCAATATGGCCGAGGAGCTTGCAGCCAAACGCTGTTTGCAGACCTCCATACTTGATATCGGCCGGCTTTCCGCCACTGTGCTTGTGATGAAAACAAACAGCCCTGATCTGAAGGCGTTTGTAACGGAGCTGGCGCGCCAATTTGGTGATGCAGCCGGATTAAGCCTGACCGGAACGATGAGCAGGAAGACAGCTCGCGTCACGGAAATCCCTGCTTTATTTCAGGATGTGAAAAGCGGCAAATTCCGCAGACAGTTTGCCAACCGGCATCAGGTGATTGATTTGCAGGCAGACTTCCCTCAGGATGAGCGATCCGCCCCTTATTATCCTTTTGAGCTTGAAAAACAAATTGTTCAGGCCATCAGGCTGGAAAGAAAACAGGACGCCGAGGAACTGATACGTGCATGCGTAGAGGAACTGGCGGAAAAGGCGGCTATAGACAGGCATGTGCACTCCGCCCTGATTCAGCTGTTTTCCCGCATTCAGGAGGATATTTTGCATTCCGGGCTTAATCCGAGTGACCTGTTTCAGCATCGGGATCTGCTTCTTGACATTTCAGAATTACGCGAACCAAATGAAGCAGCAGCCTGGCTGATGGATGCTGTCGTTACGCCTTATCTATCCAAGCTTGAGGGCAGAAAAAACAGACAGCAAAAGCAGCTGGCGGATCGTGTCATAGCCATGATTCACGAACAGTATATGGCGGATATTTCACTGGAAAGCTGCGCCGATGCGCTCGGCATAAATTCATATACGTTAAGCAAGGCATTTAAGCAAGTAACCGGCATTAATTTTATTGATTATGTGACCAAAATCAGAATCGAAAAGGCGAAAGAGCTGTTGGTGAATACGAATAAAAAAATTCATGACGTGTCAGAAGAGGTCGGCTACCGCCACAATTACTTCAACCGGATTTTCAAAAAACAGGTCGGCATGCCGCCGGGGGTCTTTAGGCAAATGTATCAGGAAACACCTTGAAAGGAGAGGACTTGTGATGGAGAAACCGATTCAAGTGTTTTTAGCGGGGGATTCCACCGTGAGTGACTGCCCGCCTCACGAAGCGCCCATGGCGGGATGGGGGCAGGTATTCGGGCAATTGTTTTCAGAAGATGTGAAGGTGCACAATCACGCCAAAGGAGGGGCGAGCACCAATTCTTTTGTGGAAGAAGGAAGGCTTCAGGCGATTGCCGAGCACATCACACAGGGCGATTACTTGTTCATTCAATTCGGCCACAATGACCAGAAACCGCGCGGGACGAAGCCGTACTCCACATTTCAGCAATTTCTCACCATGTTTGCAGATACGGCACGCGAAAAGGGAGCGCATCCTGTGTTCGTCACATCGGTGCAGCGCCGCCGCTTTGATGAAAGCGGGCGGATTGAGCATACGCTCGGCGAGTACCCTGATGCGATGAAAGCACTGGCAAAGGAGCTTGATGTACCCGTGATTGATCTGCAGACGAAAACAAAGGCGCTGTATGAAGCTTACGGACCGGAGGAGTCAAAGCGGTTATTCGTTTGGTTTCAGCCGAATGAACATCCGAATTATCCTGACGGCATTGAGGACAATACGCATTTTTCTGAAACAGGGGCCATGGAGGTTGCGAAGCTTGTGGCAGAAGGCATTGAAGAACTCGGCCTTCCGCTGAAGGACCACCTTGTGAGCCGGGAGGGAAAAGAGTATGTATAAGGAAGGTGCGTGCCTGTACCGCAATCCGCTCCGGTCTGCTAGTGATGTAAAAGACTGGCGGATGGAGGGAGGCGGACAGATCTCTTTTGACGATCACCGTTTGCACCTGTCTCATGTTCAGGACGAGGCACACTTTGTCTATTGGTGCCCGGAAACCTTTCCGGACGGCATCATTGTGACGTGGGGCTTCTCCCCGATTGAGCAGCCGGGATTGTGTATGCTTTTTTTTGCCGCTGCGGGGATTGGAGGCGAGGATTTGTTTGATCCAAGTCTCAAGAAAAGAACGGGAAAATACCCTGAGTATCATTCAGGGGACATCAACGCCCTCCACCTGTCGTATTTCCGCAGAAAATACGCGGAGGAAAGAGCATTCCGCACCTGCAATTTAAGAAAAAGCCGCGGTTTCCATCTCGCCGCGATGGGAGCCGATCCGCTGCCTTCTCCGGACGACGCCGATTCTCCGTATCGTATGAAGCTCATTAAAGACAAAGGCTATGTGCATTTTTCAATCAATGATCTGCCCATTCTTGAGTGGATGGACGACGGCAGCACATACGGTCCTGCCTTAACAAAAGGGAAAATCGGGTTCCGGCAGATGGCGCCCATGAAAGCCGCTTATCGAGATTTTGCTGTGCATCAAGCGGTGAGAAGATGAAGACAACGGTAACGGATGCGCTTTATGCGGGCTGCGAAGCGGTGGTGAAAATCGCGTGGCTCAACGGGCTGTGGCTGTTGTTTACGCTTTTGGGCGGGATTCTTTTCGGCTGGGCGCCGAGCACAGCCGCGATGTGTGCGGTCATACGAAAATGGCTGATGGGACAAAAGGATGTCCCGGTGTTTCCGTTATTTTTCGATACCTACAAAAAAGAATTTCTCAAGGTCAATGCGATCGGTTTGGCGTTTGCGGCTCTGTTTCTCATATTGTCCGCGAACTATCATTATTTTTCGGCCAGCACGGATTGGCTGTCCTTTACCGTAACAAGCTGTACGCTGCTTGCGGGGCTTTTGTATATCATCGCGCTTCTGTATGTGTTTCCCCTTTATGTGCACTACCGGCTCCCGCTTCGCAAATATCTTCCGCAGGCACTGCTGTTTGGCGCCATGCGGCCGCTGACGACCGGCTGTATGCTGATCGGGTGCGGATTCGTCCTTTATCTGCTGTATACGCTCCCAGGTTTGATCCCATTTTACGGCCCATGCTTATTTGGGCTTGTGTCGATGTTTTTTGCTCTCAGAGGGTTTCAAAAGACAGAGGCCCAGCACCGTCAAGCGGGGTAACAAAAAAATGACAATCGCGCAAAAAAGTGCAGTGTCCGAAAAAGGCGGATGCAAAAAAGTGAAATTGAAGACAGCTCACACAGCGCATAAAATCCAATTTAAGTGAGCGCTTACAGATAAATGAGAAGGAGCTGTCTGATGATTAAACGAAGGAAACGCATGTTTACCGCTGTTACGTTGCTGGTTCTGTTGGTGATGGGAGCCTCTGTATGTCCTGTGAAAGCTGAAGGAGCAGCGCGGCAGATGGAAGCGCTGAACCGCGGGCTTGTGGCGGTCAAGACGGACGGCGGCATTTTTGTCAGTTGGCGGTTTCTTGGCACCGAAAACGCATCTGTTTCGTTCAATGTGTACAGAGACGGGCAAAAGCTGAATGCTTCGCCTGTCAAAACCACGAACTATGTGGATAAAAACGGATCGGCGGGCTCTACGTATACGGTTCGGGCCGTCGTAAACGGTACCGAACAGGCTGCATCTGAAAAAGCCTCCGTATGGGCGCAGCCGTATCATTCCGTCAGGCTGGATAAACCGGCTGGCGGCACGACGCCAAAGGGTGAAGCTTACACCTACAGCGCCAATGACGCAAGTGTCGGCGATGTCGATGGTGACGGGCAATACGAGCTGATTCTGAAATGGGACCCGTCTAATTCAAAGGATAACTCACAGGATGGCTATACGGGTGACGTGCTGATTGACGCCTATAAACTGGACGGGACGAAGCTGTGGCGGATCAATCTCGGCAAAAACATCAGAGCGGGCGCGCACTACACCCAGTTTATGGTGTATGACCTTGATGGTGACGGAAAAGCGGAAGTGGCGATGAAAACGGCGGACGGGACAAAAGACGGCACGGGCAAAGTCATCGGAAATGCCAATGCTGATTACAGAAATGAACAGGGGCGTGTGCTTTCAGGACCCGAATATCTTACGGTGTTTCAAGGGGCAACCGGGAAAGAGCTTGTCACCGCAAATTTTGAACCGGCCCGCGGCAATGTGTCAGATTGGGGAGACAGCTACGGCAACCGGGTTGACCGGTTTCTCGCCGGCATTGCCTACCTCGACGGACAGCGGCCGAGCCTGATCATGACGAGAGGGTATTATGCCAAAACCATGCTTGTCGCCTATAACTTCCGAGACGGAAAGCTGTCAAAGCTTTGGACGCTCGATTCCTCGAAGTCTGGAAATGAGGCGTTTGCCGGGCAGGGGAATCACAACTTGAGCATCGCGGATGTTGACGGAGACGGAAAAGATGAGATTATTTTCGGCTCAATGGCTGTTGACCATGACGGCAAAGGCATGTATTCGACTGGTTTAGGCCACGGGGATGCCCTTCATACCGGAGATCTTGATCCGAGCCGGCCGGGGCTTGAGGTGTTTCAAGTTCATGAGGACAAAAACGCAAAATACGGCTTATCCTTCCGGGATGCGGCAACAGGGAAAATCCTTTGGGGTGTTTATGCCGGCAAGGATGTAGGCCGTGGAATGGCTGCTGATATTGACCCGCGTTATCCGGGACAGGAAGTGTGGGCAAACGGTTCTCTTTACTCGGCGAAAGGAGCAAAAATCGGAAGCGGTGTTCCGTCCTCGACCAACTTCGGCATCTGGTGGGACGGAGACCTGCTGCGGGAACAGCTGGACAGCAACCGAATCGATAAGTGGGATTATCAAAACGGCGTATCGAAAAATGTGCTGACTGCATCAGGCGCGGCTGCCAACAACGGCACAAAAGCAACACCAACGCTTCAGGCTGATCTGCTTGGTGACTGGCGCGAGGAAGTTGTGTGGAGAACGGAGGACAGCAGTGCGCTCCGCATTTACACGACAACAGTTCCGACTGAGCACAGGCTGTACACGCTGATGCACGATCCTGTGTACCGGCTTGGCATCGCCTGGCAAAATGTCGCGTATAACCAGCCGCCGCACACAAGCTTCTTTTTAGGAGAGGGCATGGCGGAACAGCCAAAACCGAATATGTATACGCCTTAACAGAAAGGGGGAAGGAACGGGCTGCGCGCAGCCCGTTCCCATCAAATGAAACCAAAAAAGAGGCAAATGGAATACTTGACCAGAGGCCTGATTGCGGTCAAGACAGAGCAGGGCGTGTTTGTCAGCTGGCGTTTTCTCGGAACGGATCATGAGACGACGGCTTTTCACCTTTATCGGAACGGAAAGAGGATCACCCGCGAGCCTATCGAGGACAGCACCAATTTTCTTGATCGAAACGGAACGGCGGACTCTGTTTATCAGGTGGCAGCCGTCAATAAAGGACGGGAAGAAAAGCTGTCCAACGAAGCTCCAGCCTGGCGGGAAAATATCCTGGAGGTGCCGCTCAACAAACCGGAAGGCGGTGTGACGCCGGACGGAAAGCCGTACACCTACAGCGCCAATGATGCCAGTGTCGGTGATGTGGACGGGGATGGAGAATATGAAATCATCCTGAAGTGGGACCCATCCAATTCAAAAGACAACGCTCATGACGGATATACCGGGGAGGTTCTCATAGATGCCTATAAACTGGACGGCACCTTTTTATGGCGCATCAATCTCGGCAGAAACATCAGAGCGGGTGCGCATTATACCCAGTTTATGGTCTATGACCTGGACGGTGATGGGAAAGCGGAAATCGCCATGAAAACAGCCGACGGCACAACAGACGGGAAAGGGCGCATCATCGGCGATGAGCATGCCGATTTTAGAAATGAACAGGGGAGAATCCTGTCCGGACCGGAATATTTGACGGTGTTTAAAGGAGAAACCGGTGAAGCGCTCACGACCGTGGAATACGAACCGCCCCGCGGCAAACTGGAGGATTGGGGAGACGGCTATGGAAACCGGATGGACCGTTTTCTCGCCGGAATCGCTTATTTGGATGGGGAGCGGCCGAGCCTCGTAATGGCGCGCGGCTACTATACGAGAGCCGTTCTTGTGGCATACGATTTCAGAAACGGCAGGCTCAAGAAGCGTTGGATATTTGACTCCAACCAGCCGGGCTATGAAGCGTACGCGGGGCAAGGCAATCACAGCTTGAGTGTGGCGGATGTTGACGGAGACGGGATGGATGAGATCATTTACGGCGCCATGGCGGTTGACCATGATGGCACCGGCTTGTACACAACGGGGCTCGGGCACGGAGACGCGATGCATGTAGGCGATCTGGACCCGTCCCGAAAAGGGCTTGAAGTGTTTCAGGTGCATGAGGATGCTTCGAAGCCGTACGGACTGTCGCTTCGTGATGCCGGCACCGGCGAGATTTTGTGGGGCGTCCATGCCGGAACCGATGTCGGCCGGGGAATGGCGGCTCATATCGATCCATGCTACAAAGGATCGCTCGTCTGGGGAATCGATCCGCCGGGCAATGATGGCATGTCGTATGGGCTTTTCACGAGCAAAGGTGAAAAAATCAGCGACAAAGCGCCCGCTTCAGCCAATTTCGCCATCTGGTGGGACGGTGATTTGGTCAGGGAGCTGCTTGATCATGACTGGGACGGAACGATCGGCAGGCCGAAGATTGAAAAATGGGATGCTGAAAACGGCTGTCTGAAGACGATATTTCAGCCGGCCGGCGTGCTGTCCAACAACGGCACAAAAGGAAACCCTGTTCTTCAAGCCAACCTGTTCGGGGACTGGAGGGAAGAAGTGATATGGAGAACCGAAGACAGCAGCGCGCTCCGCATATATACAACGACAAATCTCACCCGCCACCGCTTTTACACGCTGATGCACGACCCGGTTTACAGGCCCGGCATCGCCTGGCAGAACACCGCTTACAACCAGCCGCCGCACACGGGATTTTATCTCGGAACGGGAATGAAAAAACCGCCGAAGCCCGCCCTGTACATAGCGGGAAGCAAAGCGGAGGCGCCGACATAGGAGGAACTAAGGGATACGAAGCAAAGGCTGAACAGTACGACAAGATGACTTATCAAAGGGCAGGAAGATCAATGTTCAGGCGTTGCACTCACCGGTTTTTCAAGGGAAAGAGCTGCCATGATCGAAGCCATATGAAATGAAAAAAACGAGGGGGAATGAAAAATGGCAAATCATATTTATCTTGCCGGCGATTCGACTGTTCAAACGTATGGAGACAGCACAAATCAAGGGGGCTGGGGACAGTTTCTCGGCTCGCATCTGCCGGAGCATATTCAAGTGATTAACAGGGCGATCGGGGGAAGAAGCTCCAAAACTTTTGTGGAAGAGGGCAGGCTTCAAGCGATCCTTGATGTGATCGAGCCGGATGACTGGCTTTTTGTGCAGATGGGCCATAACGACGCGTCGAAAAATAAGCCGGAGCGCTACACAGAGCCCTATACCACCTATAAACAATATTTAAAACAATATATCGCAGGCGCAAGGGAAAAAGGCGCCCATCCACTTCTCATTACCCCCGTAGCCCGCTTTCATTACGAAAACGGCGTGTTTTTGAACGACTTTCCTGATTATTGCAATGCCATGAAGCAGACGGCTGCTGAGGAGAATGTGCAGCTCATTGATCTGATGGAGAAAAGCCTCGCTTTCTTTACCGAAAAGGGAGAGGAAAAAGTGTACACCTATTTTATGGTATCGGAAGGAATAAACGATTACACGCACTTTACAAAAAAAGGCGCAAATGAAATGGCAAAACTTGTGGCGAAAGGCATAAAGGAGCTCGGCCTGCCATTGACAGAATCGATCATCAAAGAAGGGTGAAGAATGTGAAGGGAAAACTATATCACGGCGCTTGCTATTATCCGGAATTATGGGATGAAAAGACGATTCGGCAGGACATTGACGTCATGTGTGAAGTTGGCGTGAATGTTGTGCGAATCGGCGAATTTGCCTGGTCCGTCATGGAACCGGAAGAAGGGAAAATTGACGTCGGTTTTTTCAAAGAAATCATCACCCGGCTGTATGACAACGGCATCGAAACGATTATGTGCACACCGACGCCTACACCGCCGATTTGGCTGTCGCATGGGCGGCCGGAGCGCATGCATGTTAACGAAAAAAGAGAGGTCATGGGGCACGGCTCGCGTCAGCATGCATGCACGAACAACCCGTATTTCCGAAAAAGAGCCGCCATCATTACCACAAACATTGCCAAGGAGCTTGGCCAGCTCCCGGGGCTGATCGGCTGGCAGCTAGACAATGAGTTTAAATGCCATGTTGCTGAATGCATGTGTGAGACGTGCTTGCACTTATGGCATGACTGGCTCAAAAGCCGCTATGGCGTGATTGAGCGGTTAAACGAAGCGTGGGGAACCGATGTGTGGAGCGAAACCTACCAGACGTTTGAGCAAGTGCCGCAGCCGGGACCGGCCCCGTTTCTGCACCATGCCTCTCTAAGCACCATGTACCAGCTGTTTTCAATGGAGATGATTGCTCAATTCGCGGATGAGCAGGCCAAAATCATCCGTTGTTATTCAGATGCGCCGATCACGCATAACGGCTCTGTCATGTTCAGCGTGGACAATGAGCGGATGTTTCGGAATCTTGATCTCGCCTCTTATGACACATACGCTTCGCAGGAAAACGCCTCTGCCTTTTTATTGAACTGTGATTTGTGGAGAAATTTAAAACAAGGGCGCCCGTTTTGGATTTTGGAAACGAGCCCTTCGTATGCCGCCTCGCTTGAAAGCTCCGCTTTTCCGCACGCCGACGGTTATTTACAGGCTGAAGCCGTATCATCCTACGCCTTAGGAAGCGAGGGCTTTTGCTATTGGCTGTGGCGCCAGCAGCGTTCGGGGAGCGAGATTTCGCACGGCTCCGTTCTGAGTGCTTGGGGCGAGCCGACCGTTGGCTATCAGAACGTGCTGGCTGTCGAGCGGGCAAGAAAGGAAATCGAATCAGTCATTCTATCCACCGAACCCGTTCAAGCCGAGGCGGCGATGACGTACTCCGACAGAGCGAAAGCATATATCAAAACAGAACCTCACCGCGGACTCCGGCACCGTTCGCTTGTGACGCATTTTTATGAGCGCATTCTGCATACGGGGATTCACCGTGATCTCATTCCGGAAGGCGCTCCGCTGGACGGATACCGCTTGCTGTTTACGCCATTTTTGCCGTATCTGTCTCCTGAATTGATCAACAAAGCTTCCGCATTCGCCGAAGCGGGAGGCATCTGGATCGCGGGGCCTCTGACAGGCGGGCGCACAAGCGAGCATACCATTCATACCGATTGCGGACTTGGCGAACTTGAGAAAACATCAGAGGTCAAAACGCTGTTTACCTTTCCGATGAACGAGGACGTGAATACAGGAAAAGCGTTTGGCATCACGGCGCCGCTCGGGCTGTGGAGCGCGGTGTTTGATACAGGGAGCGGAAATACCCTTGGCACGGTTGAATCGGGACCTGGAGCAGGCCATGCCTTTTTGGCAGAACAGAAGCACGGCAAAGGGAAAATCGTCATGCTCGGCTCGCTTCCATCAGGGAAAGAAGGGGATGCGATGCTGGAAGCGCTCGTCAGGCATTACGCGGCTGAAGCAGATATTTCCGTCCGCTCGGATGTGACACCAGGCACGATCGTTGCCCCTCGCAAAGGCGATAACGGCCTTGTGTGGATCATCGTCAATATGGATGGAAAAGGCGGAAGCGTGACACTGCCGGAGACGGGAACGGATCTGTTGGCCAGCCGTTCGGAGAAAGCGGGGAGGCTGGCTGTCGGACCGCATGAATACCGTGTGATTCAGTTTGAACATCACAGCTGATTCTTTGGCATCGAATCAGCTTTTTTCTATGGGAGGATAGACGATGAAAAAGATCAAATGGTTATCAGAACAGCCGAAGGTGACAAGCGGTGTGGCGTGGGGCGTGCCATGGAAAAAAGGAGAATTGCAAAAAGGAGACTGTCTGGCGCTTGTGAATGAAAAGGCGGAAAGCCGATACGTGCAAAGCGAACCGTCGGCCTATTGGCCGGACGGAAGCATCAAGTGGACGAAGCACGCGGCGGTGTTCAGCGGACAGGAGCAGCAAAGATATGCAATCCAAAAAGGCGATTCCCCGCAGCCAGCTGAAACGCTCAGCATCAAAGACTCAGGGCATGACATCCAAGTCGATACAGGAACACTCATCTGCACCATCAATAAAACAGGCTCCGACTTCATTCAATCATTGCAGAACAACGGAAAGCCGATCGCCGCAGGCGGGAGGCTTGTTGCCATTAGAGAAACGAGAAAAGAGACGGCGGCGGAAACGGTTCTTTTTCATGAAACGTCTGTCAGCCTCATCAAAAGGACGATGATTGAAAAGAGCGGCCCTGTCAAAGCGGTGGTCAAAATAGAGGGTGTGCACATGCTCAAAAATGAAGAATGGCTGCCGTTTGTCATCCGATTGACGTTTTATGCCGGGCTGTCTGAGATCAGCATCGTACACACGCAGCTGATCGACAAAAATAGCAAACAAGAATTCATTAAAGGGCTCGGCATCGAATTTGACCTTGTTCTGGAAGGGGAGCCGTACAACCGCCATTTCCGTTTTGCGGGAGAGAAAGGGATGTACAAAGAACCCGCCCAGCTGTTTGGTACACGTAAATTCAATGAACGGTATCCGCTTTATGAAAAACAAATCAATGGCGAATTGCTGTCTCCAAGTGAAGAGCACAAGGAATGGTTTGCGAACGGCACACAGAACGCAGTTTGGAACGATATTAAGCTCGTTCAGGATTCCAGCGATCATTACAGCTTGTCAAAACGGACCGGAAAAGATTATGCGTGGGTCGGCATGCTGCATGGCAGCCGGGCGAAGGGGCTTTGCTATGCGGGCGGCGAAAATGGGGGCATAGCACTCGGCCTGCGGTATTTTTTTGAGAAATATCCGTCAGCACTGGAGATCACCGGCCTTGCCGGCAGCCATCCAAAAATGACCATCTGGCTTTGGCCCCCGGACGGAGAAGCGATGGATTTGCGGCATTATACAGGAAACACCCATGTGGCCAGCGCGTATGAAGGCTTTGATGAAATGCGCTCTGATCCGACCGGCATTGCCAACACAAATGAAATCAGCCTATCGTGCTTTTCGCACATGCCGTCAGATGATGTCCTCAATGCGCACGCCGACAAATGGCAGGCGCCGCCGATGCTTGTATGCGAGCCGGATATTTATTACGAATCAAAGGCACTCGGGGTTTGGAGTGTCATTGACACATCCCATCCGCTCAAAAAAGAGCTGGAAGAACAGCTCGACGCCGCCTTTCTGTTTTATAAAAAGGAAGTAGAACAGCGTAGGTGGTACGGGTTTTGGCATTATGGCGATGTCATGCATACATATGACCCGATCCGGCATATGTGGAGGTACGATCTCGGCGGATACGCATGGCAAAACAATGAACTCGTTCCGACCTTATGGCTGTGGCAGGCGTTTTTCCGCTCGGGCCGAGAGGATATCTTCCGAATGGCAGAAGCTATGACCCGCCACACGAGCGAAACGGACAGCTTTCACCTCGGTGAATACGCAGGGCTTGGCTCACGGCATAACGTGGTGCACTGGGGATGCGGCTGCAAGGAAGCGAGGATCAGCATGGCCGGGCTTTATAAATTCTATTATTATCTGACGGGAGATGAACGGACGGGAGATCTTTTGACAGAAGTGAAGGACGCCGACTGCGCCCTCGTCAAAACCGATCCGATGCGCGCTTTTTACGAGAAAGGCAAGCATCCGACTCACGCCAGAACGGGACCGGACTGGGCGGCGTTTTGCTCGAATTGGCTGGCGGAATGGGAGCGCACAGAGAATCCCGAATATCTCAAAAAAATCGAAACGGGCATCAGCTGTTTGAAGCGGCTCCCGCTCCGCTTATTATCCGGCCCGACATTTGAATATGATCCGGCGACCTCGATGCTTCATCATATGGGAGACGGCATAGCGGGCGGATATCATATGATCATTGCCTTCGGCGCGCCGCAAGTATGGATGGAGCTGGCTGAGCTTCTTGATGATCGGGAATGGGAGGAAATGCTGAGTGAGTTCGGCGAATTTTACACACTCAGTGATGAAGAAAAACGGAAAAAAAGCGGAGGCGCGCTTCATGACAGGCATTTTCACTGGCCGATGTTCGCCGCTGCCATGACCGCCTACGCCGCAAGAAAAAAACAAGATCCTCATCTCGCCGCCAAAGCGTGGAATCTTTTGCTCGATGATAAGCTGAGTCATACACCGCTTCCAATTAAACCTGAGCGCATCCAGACGTGGACGCAGCTGGAGGAGCTCCCGTGGGTGACAACGAACACCGTCTCTCAATGGTGTTTGAACGTCATAGCAGCGCTGGAACTGATCGGGGATTCCCTTCCGGCAAAAAAAGATACATCCGGCAAAAAAGGATAACAGCCGCAATTTCATAGGAGAAATGGTGCAAAAAATGAAGATTGCAAGAATTTATGTAAGCGCTTTATATTGGGAGGGGCAAAGGGGAAATGCAAAATGAAAAAAGGGGGACTTACGCATCATGAAAAATAGAATGCGAAAAAAATGGCTGGCCTTGCCGCTCGCTGCCATGATGATCGCCGGATGCAGCAATTCGGAAACATCCAGTTCAGCAGGCGGTTCGAAAGACACGATCAAAATCATGGCGCCGCTCTTATCGCCGGAAAGCCCGAGTGAAAAGAGCCCTTCATTAAAAGCGCTCGAAAAATATACAGGCAAAGAGATTAAGGTCACATGGGTGCCTGATTCATCCTACAACGACAAATTCAACATCGTCATGGCTTCCGGAGAGATGCCTCATGCCATTGTGATTAAAGATAAATCAGCGGGCTTTATCAAGTCCGTCAAAGCGGGGGCGTTTTGGGAGCTGTCTCCTTATTTAAAAGACTACAAGAATGTAAGCCAGGCAGATGAAAAGATTTTGAAAAACAGCTCGGTGAACGGCGAGGTGTACGGAATCTACAGAACGAGGGACCTGATCAGAGCATGTATGATCATCAGAACCGACTGGCTGAAAAACGTCGGTCTGGATATGCCGGAAACGCTTGATGATTTTTATGAAGTGCTGAAAGCCTTTAAGGAAAAAGATCCTGACGGTAACGGCAAGGATGATACGTACGGCATGGTCGTGCCGAAGTGGATGGGGCTTGGCAACGGAAGCCCGTGGGATGTTCTGCAAATCTGGTTCGGCGCCCCGAACCGCTACGGCGTTGAAAACGGAAAGCTGATACCTGATTTTACAACGAAGGAATACATGGAGGCGCTCACGTTTTTTAAAAAGCTTTATGACGAGGGATTAATCAATAAGGACTTTGCGGTCATGGATTCAGCGAAGTGGAATGATCCGCTTGTGAAAGGAAAAGCGGGTGTCATCGTTGATACAGGCTCCAGAGCGTCTCAAATCCAAAGCGCGATGGAGGAGGCGGATGAATCGAACAAGGATGTGATTGATATCGTCGGCTCGCTTGAGGGACCGAATGGCAAGCGCACCTTCCCGACTTCAGGTTATTCAGGCATGATCGCCATACCTAAATCAAGCGTCAAAACCGAAAAAGAGCTGAAAGAGGTGCTGTCCTTCCTCGATAAGATGAATGATAAGGAAGCTCAGATTCTCACGAACAACGGAGTAGAAGGCCGCAATTACAAGCTCAAGGACGGCGTATTCACCTCACTTGAAAAAAACAACAAATCCCTCCTCTATGAGCATGAAGGATTGGCGCAGTTCAGCATGTCCATTCCGAAAAGCGAGTATTACATCGAAGACCAGAAAACAAAGCTCTTCCAGCATCGCAAGGACATCATAACCGAAGGGGAAAAAATAGCCGTCTTTAACCCGGCTGAGTCGCTTGTATCTGATGTCTATACCCAAAAAGGCGCCCAGCTTGACAACATCATTCTCGACGCGAGAACGCAATTCATCATTGGAGAAATTGATGAAAAAGGGTTCGAGGATGCGGTGGAGCTTTGGAAAAACAGCGGCGGCAATGACCTGATGAAGGACTTGAACAAACTATATCAATCGTCAAAATAACCCGATGCGCCTGCCGTTCGGCGGGCGCATCGGTACCACGAAAGGAGAACAGATATGGAAACAGTGCCGAAGAAGGGAGATGCACCTGTTCTCACTGCTGAAAAAGGCATCAGCTGGATGGCTGCGCTCAAACGGGACAAATGGCTTTATCTTCTTCTTATTCCCGGTCTGCTTTATTTTTTGATTTTCAAATACTTGCCGATGTGGGGCGTGCTGATCGCATTTAAAGACTATTCGCCATATCTTGGCTTCTGGAAAAGCGAATGGGTCGGCTTTGATTATTTCAAAGACTTTTTTATGAATCCGGATTTTTTCCGGCTGCTGCGCAATACCCTTATGCTGGCGAGCCTTGATCTTTTGTTTGCCTTTCCGGCGCCTCTCATTTTGGCCTTGCTTTTGAACGAACTGAGAAAGGCCGTGTATAAAAGATGCATCCAAACCTTTATTTACGTGCCCCATTTTGTGTCATGGACAATCGTGGTCAGCATCACCTTTGTTTTCTTTACTGTCGATACAGGCGTGATCAACAAAATGGTCATGAGCCTGACAGGTGAGCAAATTTCTTTCTTATCGGACGCGGACTGGTTCCGGCCGATGATTGTGATGCAAAGCATCTGGAAGGAGACGGGCTGGGGAACGATTTTATTTCTGGCCGCGCTGGCGACGGTTGATCAGGAGCAGTATGAAGCCGCCATTATGGACGGAGCGGGCCGGTTCAGGAGAATGTGGCATATTACACTGCCGGCAATCAGAAGCACCATTATCGTTTTGTTGATTTTAAGAATCGGCAGCTTTTTGAATCTCGGCTTTGAACAGGTATATTTGATGACGAACTCGCTCAACCGCAGCGTGGCTGATATTTTTGACACGTACGTGTACATGATGGGAATTACCCAAGGCGCGTACAGCTACAGCACGGCGGTCGGTTTGTTTAAATCGGTTGTCGGGATTGTCTTGATTTTCGGCGCCAATTACATTGCGAAAAAGTTTGATCAGGAAGGATTGTTTTAGAGGAGGAAGAGGTATGGCTGAAATTCACACGATGCATAACACAAAAGCCGGGCGGGTGTTTGACGTCTGCAACATTCTGTTTCTCGGCGGTGTCGGCGCGATTACCATTTTGCCGTTTTTGTATATTATCGCCGGTTCCTTTGCGACAGAAGCGGAGCTCGCTCAGCGCAGCTTCTTTATTTTCCCGAAAACCTTTACACTCGAAGCTTACAAGTATGTGTTTTCGACACCGACGTTCATCCGCAGCATGGGCGTATCCATCTTCATCACCGTGGTCGGGACGGCTGTGCAGCTGTTTTTTACCTTCACGATGGCGTATCCGCTGGCGAAGCGGCATGTGAAGGGGCGGAATCTGCTGTTGAACCTGGTGATTTTCTCGATGCTGTTTTCCGGCGGCATGATCCCGACGTATCTTGTCGTGAAATCACTTGGCCTTTTGGATACGTATTGGGCATTGATTCTGCCGATGGCGATTAATCCGTTCAACCTGATTATTATCAAAAACTTCTTTCAGCAGCTGCCGCGCGAGCTGGAGGAATCGGCAAAAATTGACGGCTGTTCAGAAATCGGCGTTTTCTGGCGGATCGCCCTGCCGCTGTCAAAGCCGGTTATTGCGACCTTTGCGCTGTTTTATGCGGTCGGGATTTGGAATGATTTCTTCCACGCTCTCTTATATATCAATGACAGTGCAAAATGGCCGCTGCAGATGGTGCTTCGCCAGGTCACAATCTTATCGGATTTAACGGCGACCAATGGCGATACGATGCAAAATGCCGTTCCGCCGGAGCAGGGAATAAAACTCGCTGTCATTGTCATTGCGACGCTTCCGATTTTGGCGGTCTATCCATTTTTACAAAAACACTTTGCAAAAGGAATGCTGATCGGTTCGGTGAAAGGCTGAGAAAGGGAGTGTTTCATATCAGTATGCTGGATCAGATTAAAATCGCCTATATCGGCGGAGGATCTCAAGGCTGGGCCAGAAGCCTGATGAGTGATCTGTCGATTGATGAACGGATGTCAGGCACGGTGGCGCTCTATGATCTCGATTTTGAAGCGGCTCAGAAAAATGAAGTGATCGGCAATTACAGCGGAGAAGGAAGATGGAGGTACGAAGCGGTTTCTACTTTAAAAAAGGCGTTATCAGGAGCGGATATCGTCATTATTTCCATTCTGCCGGGTTCGCTGGATGACATGGAAATCGATGTCCACTTGCCTGAGCGCTGCGGCATTTATCAATCTGTTGGTGATACTGTCGGGCCGGGCGGGATCATCAGAGGTTTAAGAGCGGCCCCGATGTTTGCGGAAATTGCCCGGGCAATAAGAGACTACGCACCTGATTCATGGATCATGAACTACACAAACCCAATGTCTGTCTGTACAAGAGTGCTGTATAAAGTGTTTCCCGGCATCAAAGCGATTGGCTGCTGCCACGAGGTGTTCGGCACGCAAAAGCTGCTGGCGGAAATGGCCACGGAAAGGCTTGGAATAGAGGTGCCGCGGCGTGAAGAGATCCGTGTCAATGTCCTCGGCATTAACCATTTCACATGGATTACGGAGGCCTCTTACCGCCATATTGACCTGCTGCCTGTATTCCGTGAATTCAGCGCGCACTACGGGGAATCAGGATATGAGCTGGAAGGAGAAAGCTGGAGAGACAGCGTCTTTCGTTCGGCACACCGTGTTGCGTTTGATTTATTTGAAACGTATGGCGCCATCCCCGCCGCGGGTGACAGGCATCTGGCAGAGTTTCTTCCCGGCCCTTACCTCAAACAGCCTGAAGCTTGGAAATTTCATCTCACATCTGTTTCATTCAGAAAACAAGACAGAGATGAGAAACGAAAGGAAACAGAACAATTGATTGTCCAAAAACAAGGTGTTGCAAGAAAAGCCTCGGGAGAAGAAGGTGTGAACATCATAGCGGCTCTTCTCGGATTGGGTGAACTCGTCACGAATGTAAATATGCCAAATCAAGGCCAAGTCTCGAACCTTCCTTTACAAGCCATTGTCGAAACAAACGCACTCATCACACAGAACCGTGTTCAGCCGATTTGTTCCGGGGCGCTGCCAAAGGGTGTGGAAATGCTGGCGGCAAGGCACGTATCCAATCAGGAGGCAGTGGCGGAAGCCGGTTTAACAAAGGATCGCGGCCTCGCATTCCAAGCCTTCCTTAATGATCCGCTTGTCACGATTGACCGCAGTGATGCAGAGCGGCTTTTCGATGACATGCGCCAAAATGCTATGCAACGTTGAACGGCCTGCTGTTTCAGAGGAGGGGAATTTCCCGGTTTAGAAAAGAAGCCGTTGACCATACTGATAGTATTACCAAGAAGTAGGTGCTATCAATATGGGAAATTATTTAAGTGTAGCGGTGGAGCTGGTATGCGGTTTAGGCATTTTATTTATCATCTTAAAACTTCTAGGGAAAACCCAATTTTCTCAAATTACGCCGTTTGACTTTATTTCTGCTTTAATTTTAGGCGAATTGGTCGGGAACGCCGTCTACGATCATGAAATTAAAATAAAAGAAATTGTTTTTGCCTCGCTGCTGTGGGGTGTGTTGATTTATATGATTGAATTTGTCACGCAAAAAATAAAATCAACTCGAAAGTTCTTGGAGGGTGAGCCGAATATCGTTATTCGCAAAGGGGAGCTTCAATATAAAGTATTGAAGAAAAACAAGCTGGACATTAACCAGCTGCAAAGTCTTCTGAGGCAAGCGGGGACATTCTCGATACAAGAAGTAGAATATGCGATTCTTGAAACAAACGGGATGGTCAGCGTGCTCCCCAAATCCGACTTTGAGAAACCGACAAATAAGGATTTGCAGATTCCTTCGAAGTCCGTCTCACTGCCGATCACGTTGATCATAGACGGAGAGATCGTCCGGGATAATCTGAAGGAGGCCGGTGTGGATGAACAGTGGCTAAAGCAAGAATTGAAACAGAAGAACATTGATAAGGCGGAGGACGTGTTTTTTGCGGAATGGCACAAAAATAAGCCGCTGTATACCGTAACATACGAACAAAGCAGATCGACATGACGCCCATAAAAAAAGCTTGCAGCAAGGCGCAAGCTTTTTATTGATGATATGTCCCTTGTTTGACAGCACGTACATGATACATGCTCACCTCAGTGTTGATCAGATAGTCAGGCTTTGATTTGCCTTTGTTCGCTTTATGGCCGGCGATATGCGCATCGCTTTTTTCCCATTGCTTCCAGTAATCTTCAGATTCCCAGCGAATCATGACAACAACTTCCTCATCGCCGCGGCGGACGTTTTTTTCAAGCACTGTCACATCAATTAAACCTTCTTGTTTTTCAATGATTCCTTCAGCGCTGAAACGTTCAATGACTTTATCTGCATGGCCTTCTTTTACCGTCATTTTTCTCAATTGAACAAACATCTGTCTCTCTCCAATCATTCTCATATATGAATGATTGTAAATGAAATTCATTCTCAATGTCAAAGGAAGCGCACATCGGAATAGAACCGCCGCCGCATCGTTATTCTTTCAATAAAAATACATGGCCGTCTTCGTCCTTAAATTGAACGAAGGTGCCCCACTCCATTTGATTCGGCTCACCGAGAAATTCCACACCGTTTACTTTCATTTTCTCGTATGTACCAAAGATGTCTTCACATTCAAACACGATTGACGCCTTCATTTGTTCAGAGCCTTTCATCATGGCTTTCGGGTAAAGGACTAAACGTGTCTCGGCCCCTTTTGGCGCAACCTCAAGCCAGCTTGCCTCGGGTCCCATCGGGTGGTCTGCCGCAATATCAAAACCGGCCTTTTCAGCCCAAAATTGTTTCGCTTTTTGCTGGTCTTCAACATATACAGCAACAGTGCCAATTTGTTTAATCATAGAGAAACCTCCAATTTAAAAGATAGTCATACGATAACCTGTTTACAGCCAAAGCAACATAAAAAAATCAGCCGGTAAAGCCGGCTGATTTTCGATTAATATGAGCAGCTCACAACATCGATCAGATTTGTGTCTAAGGCGAAATAAACCCAGCGGCGCCGTGAAGGATCCCAATAAAAGCCGCCGACGGATCTTCTCCCAAGAATGATCGGGAAGAACCAAAATGAGCGGCCGTTGGTTAACCAAACATAGGTAAACCGGAAGAGGCAAGGCCGAATCGTGATAGGTTCAACTAAAAAAGCAGTTCCTTGAGTACCCTGCGGCTTTTTCGGCTTCGCTGGTATTTGGGAAGGCGGGGGTCCCTGCGGCGCGCCGCCGAAACCCGGACCAGCACCGCCGCCAATGCCAGGGCCAGAGCCGCCGCCGAAGCCCGGAACGGCACCACCGCCAATGCCAGGGCCGGAGCCGCCGCCGAAACCAGGAACAGCGCCGCTGCCAATATCAGGCCATGGATAGCGGTATTCATATTCAAAAGCAGGCCAAGGCTCATAAAAATGCCCGGCAAACATATAAGGATCAACATAATACATGTGATAACGTCCTTTCTCATTGTAAACTGTACATTTGCAGTTTATGCGAGCGGACTTTTTTGGTGCATACGCCTATGGATGAAAATGGAATACGCTCTGAAAGCAGAATCATATCATTTTTCCCTAGTCCCATTCACAATTCCGATTTATAATTTTATAATAAAAGAGCTTCTATTATGAAAAAGGAGACAGACCGTGAATATCGATCAATTATTATATCAATATATCATAGACAACACTGCGGATATTACCGAGAAATGGTTCAGTTTGCGATGTCAGCTGAAAGGCGAGCTATATTCCGCCGACAATTTAAGTGAAGAAACGAAAAAGCTCTTAACCGAGCAGCATACGTTTACCAATATAACAATCGCAAGCGCGTTTTTGGAGGATCAAACCGAGTTTCAGGAAAATATGGCAAAATGGGCGCTGGCCATTGCGAAAAACAGGGTAGAGCAAGATGTTCAAGTGCATGAGGTCGTAGAAGCCATATCAAACTCAAGAATTTCATTCTGGGATGCGGTCGTTTCATTTATAAAAGAGAACCGGGAGATCGTCACAAATGAGGATGCAGACCGATGGAACCGCATTGTGAATCAGTCGTTCGATAAGCTGATTATTGAATTTTCCGAGCAGTACCAAAAATTTACGCTGATGCGGCTCACGTCTCAGCAGGAACTGATTTCTGAGCTTGGCTGCCCGGTGATTTCCATTGCCGATGGAATCGGAATATTGCCGCTTATCGGCTCTATTGATACGAAACGGGCACAGGTCATTTTAGAAACAGTGCCCGTCCGCTGTATCGAGAGAAAAATCACAAGTCTTGTCGTTGATCTTTCGGGTGTTCCGATTGTGGATACCATGGTGGCGCAGCAATTGTACAACCTGTCAAAAACGCTTTTCTTGCTAGGGGTCAAAGCTGTATTTTCAGGGATTCGGCCGGATGTGGCCCAGACATCAATTCAATTGGGGCTTGATTTCAGCGAATATGAAACGTACGGCACGCTGAAGCAGGCATTAGAAAATATGGGCGTCCGCTGTATTGTTGAGGAATTGGAAGAAAACAAATAGGAAGTTTGACCAGGCATATGATTGTCCGCAATGAGGTGATCATATGCCTTTTTGATTTGAACAGAAATCACCATTGATTTATCAAAAAAAACATAATATTATAATTCTTATAAGAATACTGTGAATTAAAACATATTCAATAGGGGGGAAGGTCTTTTGGTTTCAAAATCAACCATTGATCCGGAAGTGATTGAAAAAATAATCAGCTCGCTGGAAACGCTCGATTTCGGCACCGTTCAGATTACGGTTCATGATTCTCAGGTGACCCAGATTGAAAAAATAGAAAAGCACCGTTTTTCACTGAAAAGGAAAGAATCAAAGTGATCGCATAAGGGCGTTTGTTTTCATTAAATTCTCCTTAAAACATATACATATTTCATCCAATTTTTATATAATAGACCTTTAAGATCATTTTTTAGGAGGATTTTTGACATGCAAGCTACGGTTCACGAGAGTAAGCAATCGATCATGCAGCGCATTTTGACAGTCTTTGTCTTCACACTGCTGATCGCGACTGTCGGTCTTTTTATCGGCCAATTTGTTCCTATCGCTTTGATGCTGCCGCTTTCCATTCTTGAAGTGGCGATGATTATTCTGGCCTTCTGGATGCGCAGAAGAAAAGCGGTCGGGTATGCGTTTGTCTATACATTCGCGTTTGTTTCCGGCATTACCTTATTTCCGATCGTCAGCCACTACGCTTCCATCGCCGGCGCCTATGTCGTGCTTGAAGCCTTTGGCTCTACATTTGTCATTTTTGCCGTTCTGGGCACAATCGGCGCAAAAATGAAGAAGGATTTATCCTTCCTATGGTCATTTCTGCTGGTAGCGGTGATCGCGCTGGCAGTGGTTGGCATCTTCAACATTTTCAGCCCGTTAAACTCAGCGGCGATGATGGCGTATTCCGTGATCGGAACCATCGTCTTTTCCCTTTACATTTTGTATGATTTGAACCAAATCAAACACCGCCATATTACGGAAGACTTAATTCCGGTAATGGCATTATCGCTGTACCTTGACTTTATCAACTTGTTCATCAACCTGCTTCGTTTCTTCGGCATTTTGAGCAGTGATGATTAATGAAAAAGCGCCTGTCATTGGATAGGCGCTTTTTGCCATAATATTAAAAAGGCAGGTGGAGGTGTGCGGCTGTCATTTTGTCAGGTGTGGAGCCTGTGCATTTGATGAGATGTTTTTTAGTCTTTAAACACGCTGAGCCTTTCAAAGAGATCACCAAGCATCTTCACAAACATGTCTTTTTCCTCGTCGCTGTAGTTTTCCATCACCGCGGAGATTTTGCTGAAGTGGCCGGGCAGAAATTGCTCCAGCCGTTCTTTGCCTTCCTTTGTCAGTTCAATGCTGATTTTTCGTTTATCCTCTGTGTGATGCCTGCGGCTGACAAAACCGTCCCTCGCCAGCCCGTCCAGCAGACCTGTAATCGTTGCTTTCGTGACGTTGGATTGCTTGGCAAGCTCTGTCGGACTTAAGGTGTGGTCCTTGGCATCAAAGAGCAGCATCAGGATTTTAAATTTTCCTTCTGACAGCCCGCTGCCTGCGAAGTAATCCTCCATCACATGATTCATTTTTTTAGAGATATCAAAAAGAGATAAAAACAATTCAAGAGAGCCGGCGTCTATATTGGCATACGTCTCGGCGTGCTCTGTTATATGCTTATATTTCGGTAAATGTTTTAATTCCATCATTATAAGCTCCCGTACGTTCGTTGTGACACGATTATAAAGGAGCGAAAACCATAACGCAACTTAGCTTGGAGATGATTGACAGCTTTTCACGGGACATAGTAAGGTAAGATAGTTAGGTGCCTAATTACATAGTGAACTGAGAAGGTGGGTATTTATATGAAACATATTTTAATAGCGGGAGGCGGAATCGGCGGACTGTCAGCGGCCATTTCCCTTAGTCAAGCAGGGTTTTCCGTCACCTTGTGTGAGGCTTCTTCAGAAAACCGGAAAACAGGTGCGGGGATTCTTCAGCCGCAAAATGCACTGGCCGTCTTGAAAGAATTGGGCGTCTTCGAAGAGTGCTGTAAGCATGGTTTTCAAACAGAATGGTTTAAAACGTTTGATGCGCAGGGAAATCTGCTGTTTCAAGTCAGTGAATCCTTTTTAGACGATACACTTCCGGGACGCAATAATATCCTGCGAAAAACGCTAAATGACATTCTCATGAAACATGCCGAAGCAGCGGGTGCAGACATCAAGTGGGGGAAAAAGATTGTCTCCTATGAAGAAACGGCTGAATCGGTTACTGCCGTATGTGAAGACGGAGAAAAGATGCAGGCTGACATTCTGGCAGGCTTTGACGGCATCCACTCCGCTGTTCGCGATAAGATGCTGCAAAAGGAAACAGAAAAAGAGCACCTCGGCATGGGGGCGTGGCGCTTTTATATCGAGCTTCCTGATTTTACATTTGAGGACGCGACATTGATGTATAGAAGCGGAGACACACAAATTGGCGTCGTGCCATTGGCAGAACACGCCGGCTATGTCTTCGTTCTCCAGGCTTGCACGAGTGATTACTGGGATGAGGAAGATACCCGGTTTGATAGAGTGAAAGAGATTCTCTCTGGCTTTCCGGGGCTGAATTTTGTCACAAAGCATATGTCAAAAGAGCATCCTGTCATGTTTAACAAACTGGAACAGGTCGCCGTGCAGGAGCTATGGTACAAAGGCCGCGTCGTCATTGGAGGAGACGCCGCCCATGCCGGAGCGCCGACTTTGGCACAAGGAGCGGCAATGGCCATCGAGGATGCCATCGTCCTCGCCGAAGAACTCAAAAACCACGCCGACATCGAAACTGCATTTCATGCGTATTACAAAAGAAGAGCCCCAAGAGCGCTCAAAGTCCAGAACCTATCCTCAGAAATCGTCCGCCGCGGGCTGAAAGGAGAGCCGGGAGCGGAAGAGCTGATCGGGGAGTGCTATGCGGTGTTGAGGGAAGGGTATTAAATAGGAAAAGTCCAGAAAGTGATTTCTGGACTTTTTTATTTAGAAATAGAAAGACACAAGTGTTTTAACTAATTTATCTAAAAATAGATAACAATAAATGATGTAAAATCACCCTGTATTTGGTAAAATTAAGTTAAAAAACAAAAGTTTCTGTTAGAATTTCATTAATGTAAAATAGGGGGACATTATGCAAAAGTGGATAGGTAAACGCCCTACAATGGGCCAAAAAACCTTATTTTCAAAGTATAAAAGATTATTACAAGACGCAGAAAGGGTCACATTATCGTCGCAAGAAAATGTTCTAAAGATTATTGAAGCTGAATGTGATAAAAAAAGTGGTAGAGAATTAAAAGGGGTATTAGCACTTACTACCCAATCCATTTTCTTTGTTTCTAAGTACGAACAAATAACATATGAATATTCACAAATTAATGAAATTGAAGTAAGAACTGATGGAAAAGATAAAAATAGTTGGATTTTAAGCCTTAAGATAGGCCGTTTAAAACGTACCTTCGATGATATTAAGAAAAATGATGATAGCCAAGAATTTATAGAGATTTTAGAATACATGATATCTAATCAATCAAAAGAAATTCTAACTACCGTTACACATGATTTTGATTATTTTTTACATGCTGAAAAATTAATTGATTTACAAAATCGAAATGTTAAAATTACTTCTTTTCTAATGAAGAGGGATAATCTAAGTCTTATGAAAAATGGCGAACGATTATTGCGTGAAAAACATAAAAATGCTGCCTTGATAGCGGAAGGCTTTTTCCAAGAGGATGGACAAAGTAACGGTAATTTTATTGTACTCGACAATCAAGTGGTGTACTTATATGAATTTGATAATAAAGAAAGAAAATCCAAACTATTAAATAAGTGGGATTTTAAATACTTTTCTAACGCGGTTATAGATCGATTTGCAATAAAAACAGTTATCAATGTTACGGAAACAGGAGAAAGTTTGATTATAAATATATCTGGCAAGGAATTTGTTTCTATTTTAAATGCTGCAAATATTCCTCTTAAGCAGAAGAAGCGGAAATGGTATCAAAAAATATTAGGGTTTCGAAGTGGTAAGTGGTGGAAAAGAGTTATTGCTTCATTGGTTTACCTGATGATATTTTTGTTAATATTTAATACGTTTTTTGACGAGAAAAATAAAGAAGCTAACTCTGTAAAATCAAGTGATAAAACATCTGTTTCAAAGACCGAACAAAAGGCAGAACAGACAGAAAATCAAAGCAAACATGAAGATAATAAACAACAAGATAATAAGAGTAAGCAAGAAGAAAAAGCAAAAAAGCAAGCAGAAGAAGCACGACTAGCAGAAGAAAAACGTAAGCAAGCAGAAGAAAAACGTAAGCAAGCAGAAGAAAAACGTAAGCAAGCAGAAGAAGCACGACTAGCGGAAGAAAAACGTAAGCAAGAGGAAGAAGAGCGACTAGCACAAGAAAAGCGTAAGCAAGAGAAAGAGGTACAACAAGCAGAGGCACAAGAACAACAGACTAATGTGTATTACAAAAATTGTACCGCAGCACGGCAAGCTGGTGTTGCCCCTATACATTCTGGTGAACCAGGGTATGCGAAACATCTTGACCGTGATGGTGATGGTATTGCTTGTGATCGCTAATTAATATATGGCTATTTAAAAAAAGAGAGAATTCTGAAATATTCTCTCTTTTATTATTTTTAACAAACATCTAATCATCATTTATATTTTTCCCTTTTATCCGCTCAATCACATCATGCAGCCCTTCAGGCTTATAAAACTCCACCGGCGAACTGCCCTTCTCGAACGAAATTGTCTCGGCTTCAATCAGCGCGACATAGCGTCCGTTCACTTTTGCGAGATGAATGGAGTCGCCAAAATCCGCTAGCAATCCCTTAATCTCTGTTTCTCCGACTTTCATTTTCAGCTGGGCCTCGGGCGTGTGCTCGATGATTTGGGCGGAGGCTTCGATCACTTGATGGGTGTCGAGGCGCTCTTGGATTTCCCGTTTTTCGCTTGCTTCCCAGATTTCGATGTCGTGCTCGAACTGCTTGAGCTCTTCGCTGTTGTCTTCAAATGTCTCGTAGACGTGCTCCTGCACCATGTTCATGACCTGGTTTTTCATGATTTCCGGCATTGATTCGCCATACTCGACGAATTTCAGGAAGTCCTCGAAATAGCGGGCGTGCGAGGACTGGTGGATTTTCAGCTCGCCTTCCTCAATCATTCCTTCTTCAGGCATGTACGGGTATTGAATGCTTTTCATATTTTTTGTCGTAATTGCCATTTCGACTTTTTTAATGAGAGAAGATGCGTCTGAGATGCGGGCGACCTTCGGCTCAAAATCACATTTCATGATGAAAACAAATGACTCATCGAAGTATTTCCTCGGCACGGCTGAAGCGACGAGGAACACGCCGCCGCGGACCGCGCTCGTGTCGAGGTATGTGCGGACGAACTGCTCGCTCAGCTCGTTAAAGTCCTCTTTTGTTTTCGCCAAACGTGCGCGGTTGAACATGTTATAGTTCGGATTGGAATCTAGCTCGTGACCGGGCTCGACGATAAAATGGCCGATTTTCGTCGGAACCTGCTCGGACTGCGGATGGCGGTCGGCTTTGCGTTTGACGATTTTTTTCAGCTCCCCGTCGAGAAAATCCTTCAGCTCGCTTTCTTCAAATTCACCTGTATCAAGGGTTTGGAAATGCTTGAACTGCTTGTTCGCCTGCTCATCCTTGCCTTCCACTTGTATAACATAAAAGGATAAAAATCGAATTTCAAAATCCATATATGAACTCACCTTATTCGCGTATTGTACAGCTTCTCAAGTATAGAAAAAACATTGATCATGCGTCAATTGGGAGAACGGAATAATCATGACCATGAAAGGGAAATGTAGTCAAATAGAAGGCATTTCATACGGAAAGGAATGGTTCGATGAAGGAAACAAGCCCGATTCCTCAGCCGAAGACGTTTGGGCCGCTCGGCAATTTGCCTTTAATTGATAAAGACAAACCGACGCTTTCGCTGATCAAACTGGCGGAAGAGCAAGGTCCGATTTTTCAAATCCATACACCCGCGGGCACGACCATTGTGGTGTCCGGCCATGAATTGGTGAAAGAGGTTTGTGATGAAGAACGGTTCGATAAAAGCATTGAAGGCGCCTTGGAGAAGGTTCGCGCGTTTTCCGGTGACGGATTGTTTACAAGCTGGACGCATGAGCCTAACTGGAGAAAAGCCCACAACATTCTGATGCCGACATTCAGCCAGCGGGCCATGAAGGACTATCATGAGAAAATGGTCGACATCGCCGTCCAGCTCATTCAAAAATGGGCCAGACTTAATCCGAATGAAGCAGTCGATGTCCCGGGGGATATGACGAGGCTGACGCTCGATACAATTGGGCTGTGCGGGTTTAACTATCGCTTTAACAGCTACTACAGAGAAACGCCCCACCCGTTTATCAACAGCATGGTGCGTGCGCTGGATGAAGCGATGCACCAGATGCAGCGGCTTGATGTTCAAGACAAACTGATGGTCAGAACAAAGCGCCAATTTCATCATGACATTCAAACGATGTTTTCGTTAGTCGACAGCATTATTGCGGAGCGCAGGTCGAATGGAGACCAGGATGAAAAAGATTTGCTTGCCCGTATGCTGAATGTGGGAGATCCGGAAACGGGTGAAAAGCTCGACGATGAAAATATCCGTTTTCAAATCATAACGTTTTTGATTGCCGGACATGAAACAACGAGCGGCTTGCTTTCCTTTGCGACCTACTTTTTATTGAAGCATCCTGACAAACTGAATAAGGCGTATGATGAGGTCGACAGGGTGCTGACAGACGCAGCGCCGACCTACAAACAAGTGCTGGAGCTAAAATACATACGGATGATTTTAAATGAATCACTGCGCTTATGGCCGACGGCTCCGGCTTTCAGTCTTTATCCAAAAGAAGACACAGTCATTGGCGGAAAATATCCGATTACAACGAAAGACAGAATTTCTGTGCTGATTCCGCACCTTCATCGTGATCGGGATGCTTGGGGAGAGGACGCTGAACAATTCCGGCCGGAACGGTTCGAACATCAGGACCAAGTGCCTCATCATGCGTACAAGCCGTTCGGAAATGGACAGCGGGCCTGTATCGGCATGCAGTTTGCCCTTCATGAAGCCACACTCGTGCTGGGCATGATTTTAAAATATTTCACGTTAATTGATCATGAGAATTATGAGCTAGATATCAAACAAACCTTGACACTCAAGCCGGGCGATTTTCGTATCAGGGTTCAAACCCGGTATCAGGAAGCCATTCATGCGGACATCCCGGCAGCTGAAAAAGCGCCGCCCGATGAGCAAAAAGAGAAAAGGGAAACAAAAGGTGCATCAGTCATCGGCCTTAACAACCGCCCGCTTCTCGTGCTGTACGGCTCTGATACCGGCACCGCAGAAGGCGTAGCCCGGGAGCTTGCGGATACAGCCAGTCTTCACGGTGTAAGGACCGAAGCGGCACCTTTGAACGACCAGATTGGAAAGCTGCCGAAAGAGGGAGCGGTGGTTATTGTGACCTCTTCCTATAACGGAAAACCGCCAAGCAATGCGGCCCAGTTCGTGCAGTGGCTTCAAGAAATCAAACCGGGTGAGCTTGAGGGCGTTCATTACGCGGTTTTTGGCTGCGGCGACCATAACTGGGCGAGCACATATCAGTACGTGCCGAGATTCATTGATGAGCAGCTTGAAGAGAAAGGCGCGACTCGCTTTTCTGCGCGAGGGGAGGGTGATGTAAGCGGTGACTTTGAAGGGCAGCTTGACGAGTGGAAAAAAAGCATGTGGGCGGACGCCATCAAAGCATTCGGGCTGGAGCTTAATGAAAACGCCGATAAGGACCGAAGCACGCTGAGCCTTCAGTTTGTCAGAGGGCTTGGAGAGTCCCCTCTGGCCCGATCGTACGAAGCGGCTCACGCATCCATCGCCGAAAATCGTGAACTCCAATCCGCAAACAGCGACCGGAGCACCCGCCATATCGAAATCGTATTGCCGCCGGATGTTGAATATCGGGAGGGCGACCACCTTGGCGTATTGCCGAGGAACAGCCAAACCAATGTCAGCCGGGTTCTTCACCGCTTCGGTCTGAAGGGAAGCGATCACGTGACATTGTCGGCAAGCGGGCGCAGTGCGGGGCATCTGCCTTTAGGGCGACCTGTCAGTCTGCATGATCTTCTCAGCTACAGCGTCGAGGTGCAGGAAGCCGCCACAAGGGCGCAAATAAGGGAGCTGGCGGCATTTACAGCCTGCCCGCCGCATAAGCGCGAATTAGAAGAGCTGGCTGCAGAGGGTGTTTATCAGGAGCAAATATTGAAAAAACGGATTTCCATGCTGGATCTGCTTGAACAATATGAAGCGTGCGACATGCCGTTTGAACGATTTTTAGAGCTTTTACGGCCGTTAAAACCGAGATATTATTCGATTTCAAGCTCTCCAAGAGTGAATCCGGGGCAAGCATCGATTACCGTTGGTGTCGTGCGCGGCCCCGCGTGGAGCGGCCGCGGCGAATACAGGGGCGTTGCTTCAAATGACTTAGCTGAGCGCCAAGCGGGTGATGATATCGTCATGTTTGTGCGCACACCGGAATCCCGGTTTCAGCTTCCGGAAGACCCTGAAACCCCAATCATTATGGTCGGCCCGGGCACTGGAGTAGCCCCATTCCGCGGTTTTCTCCAAGCACGCTCAGCTTTAAAGCGGGAGGGAAAAACGCTCGGTGAAGCTCATCTCTATTTCGGATGCAGGAACGATCGTGATTTTATTTACCGCGATGAGCTTGAGCAGTTTGAAAAAGACGGAATCGTCACTGTCCACACAGCCTTTTCCAGAAAAGAGGGCTTGCCGAAAACGTATGTCCAGCATCTCATGGCGGACCACGCAGAAACATTAATTTCAATTCTTGATCGCGGAGGCAGGCTCTATGTATGCGGTGACGGAAGCAAAATGGCCCCAGATGTGGAGGAGGCGCTACAAAAAGCGTATCAGTCTGTTCATGGCACAGGTGAACAAGAAGCGCAAAACTGGCTGAAACATCTGCAAGATACGGGCATGTATGCCAAAGATGTTTGGTCGGGGATGTAAAAGACTGGAGGCATCCAGTCTTTTTTTTGCCTTTTGAAAAATTTGTGATCGCGCTAAACATTAGCGCATACAATAACCACAGTCTGCCTTAAAGGGCGGGCTGTCTGCAAAACCTATTTTTCGTTTTTGTTAGTTTATGTTATTCTTATACTCGGTATCTATTTCTTTTTTCCATGGCACACATGACAAAAGAAATCCTTTTTTATGTTCCGAGAAAAAATGTGAAACGAAACGAAGGATTCTTTCGTCCAGTGTTTGGTTTGAAATGGATGTAATAAAAATGGTATGGTGCAAAGCATAAATATTCCGGGGGGTGACCGCGGTGTATTTATTGTTGTGTGATGCCTTGATTTTGTTTGGAAAGAAGGAATTGGAAGGCAGGATAAAGAGCAGGTAAATATGAATAAAGACTTAAAGTGTTTAAGAAAGTAGAGGTTGCCATGAAGAAACTTTTTTCTTACAAACTTAGCTTTTTTGTGCTGGCTGTTATACTGTTTTGGGCAAAAACGTATTTATCCTACAAGACAGAGTTTAGCTTAGGGGTAAAAGGCACAACCCAGGAGATCCTCCTGATATTTAACCCGTTCTCAAGCGCCGTCTTCTTTTTAGGACTGGCTTTGCTTGCGAAAGGGCGTAAATCAGCCATTATTATGCTGATTATCGACTTTTTAATGACATTTGTGTTATATGCAAATATTTTATTCTATCGTTTCTTTGACGATTTCTTGACGTTCCCGAATATTAAACAGTCCGGAAACGTTGGAAACATGGGAGACGGGATTTTCAGCATCATGGCCGCTCATGATATTTTTTATTTCTTGGATATTATTATTTTGATTGCGGTATTGATCTGGAGACCTGAAATAAAAGAATACAAAATGAAAAAACGCTTTGCATCTTTAGTGATTCTTTCTGGGATCGCATTGTTTTTCATCAATCTGCACTATGCGGAAAAAGACCGTTCGGAGCTGTTGACAAGAACGTTTGACCGCAAATATATCGTGAAATACTTAGGGCTTTACAATTACACCATTTATGACGGTGTGCAGACGGCTCAAACGGAAACGCAAAGAGCTTATGCAAGCAGCGATGATTTAACAAGTGTCGAGAATTACACGACGTCTCATTATGCGAAACCGAATGCCGAGTACTTCGGCTCTGCCAAAGGCAAAAACATCATTAAGATTCACCTGGAAAGCTTCCAGTCATTCCTGATTGATTACAAGCTCAACGGAGAAGAGGTTACACCTTTCTTAAATAAACTCGCGCACGGCGGGGAAGATGTGACGTATTTTGATAACTTCTTCCACCAGACAGGCCAGGGAAAAACATCTGATGCCGAGCTGACAATGGATAATTCCATCTTCGGGCTTCCTGAAGGCTCCGCGTTTGTGACGAAAGGCGAAAACACATATCAGTCGCTTCCTGCGATTTTAGACCAGAAGGAAGGCTACACAAGCGCCGTCCTGCATGGTGACTACAAATCGTTCTGGAACCGTGACCAGATTTACAAACATATCGGTTATGATAAGTTTTTCGACGCGAGCAGTTATGATATGTCGGATGAAAATGTCATTAATATGGGACTCAAGGATAAGCCATTCTTTACAGAATCGATTCCAAAACTTGAATCTCTTAAACAGCCGTTTTACGCGCATTTGATTACATTAACAAATCATTATCCGTTTAATCTGGATGAAAAAGACGCGTCCATTAAGAAAGCGACAACCGGCGATAGCACAGTTGACAGCTACTTCCAGACAGCCCGTTATCTTGATGAGGCGCTTGAGCAATTCTTCAAGGAGCTGAAGGAAGCCGGCTTGTATGACAACTCGGTTATCATGATTTACGGTGACCATAACGGTATCTCTGAAAACCATAACCGTGCGATGAAAGAAATTCTTGGAAAAGAAATCACAAGTTATCAAAACGCGCAGAATCAGCGCGTGCCGCTGATGATCCGTGTTCCTGGCAAAAAAGGCGGAGTGAACCATACGTATGGCGGCGAAATTGACGTCATGCCGACACTTCTGCACTTACAGGGGATTGATTCTCAGAAATATATCAACTTCGGTACCGATTTATTCTCTAAAGACCACGATGATACAGTGGCATTCAGAAACGGCGACTTCGTGACGCCGAAGTACACATCGGTCGATAATATCATTTACGATACGAAGACTGGTGAAAAACTGAAAGCGAATGAAGAAACGAAGAATCTGAAAACAAGAGTGGGCCAGCAGCTGAGTTTTTCAGACAGCGTCCTGTACAAAGACTTGCTGAGGTTCCATAAACTCAGTGATTTCAAAGCCGTTGATCCGTCTGACTATCATTACGGCAAGGAAAAAGAAATCAAATAAGACGATAAAGAGCCTTGAGCGGGCGCGTTGCCTTCGCTCAAGGCTCTTTTTTTGGTTACATAACCAACTTGAAAAAATAGATTCCATTTGGTCACCAAGACCGCTTTTCTCTCATATCATTACAGTAGATTTTGAAACCGGTATTGAAGTCGGACAAATTATCGGGGAAACGCCTTGATAGATTGTAAAGATGTACCAGGTTTCGAACTCAATATTCATAGAGATGAGGGGTAGAGATGAAAGCGGTCATTCTCTGCGGCGGAAAAGGAACGAGAATGAGTGAAGTCACGAATGACCTTCCTAAACCGCTCGCCATGATAGGCGGCAAACCGATTCTATGGCATATTATGAAAATCTATCAGTACTACGGAGTAAACGAATTTATTCTGCTTTTGGGCTATAAAGGAGAAAAAATCAAAGAATACTTTCTCGACTATGAATGGAAGCACAACAGCCTGACACTAGACAGCTCTACGGGAGAGGTGCAGATGCTGGGACAGCCTGAAACGTGGAAAATTACGTTTTTGGAGACAGGGGAAGACACGCTGACAGCCGGAAGAATCTTGCAGGCAAAAGACTATATCGGCGATGAAACGTTTCTGCTCACGTATGGGGACGGGCTGGCCAATATTAATCTTTTCCATCTCATCAGCTTTCATCAGGCAAAGGGTGCTGCCGCGACGGTCACCGGCATTGACAAAGTCTCGCAGTTCGGCACCTTGACGGTTGAGGACGGCATGGCGAAAACATTTTCCGAGAAGACATCAAGTGACGGAATCATCAACGGCGGATTCTTCGTTCTCAGTCCCAAGGTTTTCGATTATTTGCCGAAGAACGGGAACGCGATGTTCGAAGATGAACCGCTGAAGAACCTTGCCAAAGACGGAGAGCTTGCCGTGTACCGCCATTATGGATTTTGGACGGCCATTGATACGTATAAAAATCTCTTAGAAGTCAACAAGATGTGGGATCAAGGACAACAAGTATGGAAGGTATGGTGAACTGATTTGAGTTTCTGGAAAAATAAAAACGTATTTGTTACGGGGTGTACAGGTCTCTTAGGAAGCTACTTGGTGAAAGAGCTGATCGAACAAGGCGCAAACGTGACGGGGCTTGTCAGGGACCATGTGCCTCAATCCAACCTTTATCAGGGAGAACATATCAAGAAAATGAACGTTGTGCGAGGCTCTCTTGAAGACTTGCCAGTGATTGAACGAGCGCTTGGCGAGTATGAAATTGACACCGTCTTTCACCTCGCCGCGCAAGCGATTGTCGGCGTGGCAAACCGCAACCCGATTTCTACCTTTGAAGCGAATATCCTCGGCACATGGAATATTCTCGAAGCCTGCCGGAAGCATCCTTTAATCAAGCGGGTGATTGTCGCTTCAAGTGATAAAGCTTACGGCGATCAAGAAAACCTTCCGTATGATGAAAATATGCCGCTGCAAGGCAAGCATCCGTACGACGTCTCAAAAAGCTGCGCAGATCTGATCAGCCACACATATTTTCATACGTACGGGCTTCCGGTCTGCATCACACGCTGCGGGAACCTGTATGGCGGCGGGGATTTGAATTTCAACCGCATCATTCCGCAGACGATTCAGCTTGTGCTGAACGGGGAAGCGCCTGAAATCCGCAGTGACGGAACCTTTGTCCGTGACTACTTCTATATTGAAGATGCCGTTCAGGCTTATTTGCTTCTGGCAGAAAAAATGGAAGAAAACAATCTTGCCGGAGAGGCCTTTAACTTCAGCAATGAAATCCAGCTGACCGTGCTTGAACTGGTAGAAAAAATCTTGAAGAAAATGAACAGCAGCCTGAAGCCGAAGGTGCTAAATCAGGGAAGCAATGAAATCAAACATCAATATTTATCCGCGGAAAAAGCGAGAAAGCTGCTGAATTGGACACCTGCCTACACCATTGATGAAGGACTTGAAAAAACGATTGAGTGGTATACGGAATTCTTCAAAAAGTAATGTGAAACGAGGTGAACATGACTGTGGCCAGCGCGTATTGCACCGTTTTATCAAAAGGGAGATTATATCAGGCAGTCGCCTTATTTAAGTCGTTAGAGCAAGTGGATCAAGACAGTCCCATTTTTACGCTGTGCATGGATGAAGATACACACCGCGTCTTACAGAAGCTGAAGATGAAGCAGCTGAACCTTGTGCCGGTGGACGCGCTTGAAAATGAAACGCTTCTGAAGCTCAAGGAAACGAGAGATCAAAGCGAGTACTGCTGGACGATGAAGCCGATCTTTCTGCAAGCGGTGCTGAACAGCAATCCCGAGCTGGATCGTGTGACGTATATTGATGGGGATCTCTTTTTCTATGCAGATCCATCGCCGATTTTTGAAAACCAGCCGGACTGCTCGGTGCTGCTTTCACGGGGAGATATCGTCATCCCTTCCTTTGAGAGAGAGCAGATTGACATGCTGCAGCGTCTTTTAGGCAGATATAACTCCGGCTTTATCAGCTTCAAGCATGATGATGCCGGCACGGATTGTTTAGAGTGGTGGAAGGAACGCTGTCTTGAGGAATGCAAAAATGCCCCGGGTGAAGGGAAATTTGGTGATCAGGGCTATTTGGATTATATGTCAGAGCTGTTTCCGAATGTGTGTGACATTACGACACCCGGTGTGAACATCGGCCACTGGAACTACGGGCAGCATACGTTTTCCTGGGAGAATGGCCGGATCGTGCTGGAGGATGGCAGCCCGCTGATTTTTTACCATTTCAGCGGCTACCGAATCGTCAGCATCAATGAAATCAAACAGATTCATGAAACAACACGCACAGACCTGCCGTTTATGCATGAGCTGTACCAAGAGACACTGCCGCATATCATTCAGCACATCAAAACGTTAGACCCTGAATTTAACGGTTTTGCTTCAAAAGATGACAACAAATAAATGATTAAATACAGGAAGTGAAATGAAGTGAAAGCAAGCGTTATTATTCCTGCATATAATTCAAAAGAGCGCCTCTATAACAGCCTTCTGTCATTAAACCAGCAGGAGTGCGATGAAGAATTTGAAGTCATTGTAGCGGACAATGGCTCTAGTGACGGGACGCTCTCGATGCTTGAGTCGTTTCAAGCGGATTTTCCGCTGATCTTTACACGGATTAAAGAAAACAGGGGCATTGCCTACGGACGAAATCAGGCGCTGCGCAATGCCAGAGGAGATATCTTGATTTTCCATGACAGCGATATGCTTGCGGCGAAGGACCTTGTGGCAAAGCATATCAAAGCGCATGAGAACGAAGAGAATTTGGTCGTGTGCGGTTTGTTTTGGAAACGGATCTACAGTTTTTATTATGAACGGTTTGAGGATGAACATAAGGAACAGCTCGCTAAGCTCGTAGACGAAATGCCGAAAAAAGATAAACAAAAGCTGCTGAAGGAAGCGGATATCAAGAACGGAAGCTTCCTGGACAAAAGCTTTGACCTTGATACCGACTTTATCGACGTGCTCAAACGGATTTTAGATGAGTACGGCGATGATTTGAAAGGCTATCATATGCCATGGCGCTTTTTTATCACGAATAATTCCTCTGTTAAACGCAAGCATGTGGTTGACCTCGGTTTATTTGATGAAGGCATTGTGCGGTACGGATTTGAGGATTATGACCTCGGAATCAGGCTTCATCAGGCCGGACTGACGTTCAGGCTGCACCGCGACATTGTCAGTGTTCATCAAGAGCACCCCAGCAATTGTAAGTCTGTAGACGATATTCGGGCAAACATTGCCTATATGTGCGATAAATACAACAACATCCGCTCCTTAGACGTTCATCTCGCTTTTAACGGGCCGTTCCCGCCTGACATGACAAACGGCATCATGACTGATATTCATAAGCTTTTGGAATCTCAGAAATACGACATGCTGCTGAATCTTTTTCTTGAGCTGCTCCATGTTGTCAAAGAGCGAAACATTGATCCGGATTGGCAAAAGAAAGCCCCAAGGGTGACGGCGAAAAACTTTGATTTGCAATCTGTCCGCAAGCTTCTGCCAAAAGCGAAGAAGAAGCTTGGCGTGAACGATTTTGCCAACGCGCTGTATGCGCTTGTCAACGATTTGCTGCACGTGGATCTTAGATAATTGGATGTGGTATGGTGAGTACATTTCATTTTTCAACGATAGTGTCAAGGACGCATATCTTTAAGCTGATGCCCATGATTCATTCTCTCCATGAGCATTGCGATGATTTTCATTTGTATGTGCTGTGTGTCGATCAGAAAGCGTATGAACTGCTTCAGCACGTGCCATGGGAGCATGTGACCTTTGTGCAGCTGCATGAAATGGAAGACCCGGAGCTGCTGCAAGCGAAAAGCAATCGAACGTTTCATGAATATTGCTGGACATTGAAGCCGGCCTTTTTGTTCCACGTCATGAGCAAGTGGGATGACGCTGAATATTTTGCCCATATGGATACCGATCTGTTTTTCTTTTCTGATCCGGCGCGTATTTTTGCGGAAAACCCAACGGCTTCTCTGTATTTGACCGATCACCGCAACTCGCCGCGGTTCATGTCCTACTATGAACGGACCGGCCGCTATAACACAGGTTTTGTCGGTGCCGGGAATACGAAGGAAGCATATGAAGCGGTGTGGCAGTGGAGACAGGACTGTATTGCATTTTGTACAGTAGAAATGGATACGGAACGAAAGACGTACGGCGATCAACGATATGTGGAAAAATGGCCGGATCAGTACAAGGGTGTGCATGTTGTCAAATCGATCGGGGCCAATACAGCGCTTTGGAATATCGAAAACTATAAGGTCGGGCAAAAGGACGGCCGCGTGTATATAGATGAAACGCCGCTGATTTTCTATCATTTCTCCGGGTTTACACTGGTGACAGAAAATGAGTTCAATCTTTGCTGGTACTACCGGATTGAAGACGAGGCGACAATTGAGATGATTTATATGCCGTATATATTAAATCTGAAAAGATGGATTGATGAAATACAGTCTGCGTTTCCGGACTTTGCGGACGGCTTTATCCCGAAGCACGCGGTGCCAGACACTCATTTTATCCAGCTGGATTAAAAAACCCCCTGCCGCTTGGCAGGGGGTTTTTTCAGCTATGCCATTCTCTCAGCTTCTGGTCACTCGGCAATAGGAAGGCAAGGATGCCGAGGACAGGGAGAAAGGCGATGGCGATCATCGTCGGGGTCAGTCCCGCAGTGTCAATCAGAGCGCCAAGCGCCACAGCACCGATCGCACCCATTCCGAAGGCGAGCCCGACGGTCAAACCGGACATCGTGCCGATTTTTCCAGGAACAAGCTCCTGTGCGTAGACGACTGTCACGGAAAAGCTGGACATCAGAACCAAGCCGATCAATGCGAGTACGCCATAGGCGAGTACGGGGCCGGCAAATGGAAGTAAAATCGCCAGCGGCGCCGAACAGAGCAGCGAACCGAGGATCACGAAGCGTTTTCCGAAACGGTCTGCGAGCGGGCCGCCGAGGAACGTGCCGACAGCGCCGAACAGCAAAAAGACAAAAATATAGCTCTGCGCCTGCTGAATGCTTACGTGGTATGTATCCATCGCGTAAAACGTGTAAAAATTGCCAATCGCACTCGTATACCAAGAACGCGCAAAAATGAGAAATATAATAATGATAAGAGCAGATACAACAGACTTGGTAATGGCCGTGTTGTCAGCCGTTTTCTTTTGTTTGCCTGTTTTCTGGGCAAGGCTTCCGAGGCGTGCGGCGTACCATTTTGCGATATGAAGCAGAAACATAACAGCGAGCGCGGCGACGAGCGTGAACCAAACGGCGCCGAATTGTCCGAGCGGCACAAGAATCAGCGCGGTGATCAGAGGCGCCATCGCTTGGCCTGAGTTTCCGCCTACCTGATAGATCGACTGGGCGAGCCCGCGTTTTGTGCCGGCGGCCATATATGCCACACGGGAGCCTTCCGGATGGAAGATGGCCGAGCCTAATCCGATGAAAAACACACAGCATAAGATCGTTACAAATGACGGGGCAAATGCAAGGCCCAAAATACCGAGCATGCTCGCGGTCAGGCCGATTGGCAGCGCGTACGGCCGCGGCCGTTTATCGGTATACCAGCCGACGACAGGCTGCATGACAGATGACACCATGTTTAATGTAAAAGCGATGATGCCGAGCTGTGTAAACGACAGGCTCATGGAGCGCTCCAAAATAGGGAACATGGCCGGAATAACAGCTTGCAGCGAATCATTGAGCATGTGGCAGATTCCGATGATAATCAGAATCGGATACACTGTGGTGCCGGGTTTTTGAACTGTTTTTTCTTTTAGCGGGGCGGCGATAGCCAAATGAGTCTCCTCCTTACATATATAACCAAAGCATATCACCATATTATTCATAAGGTGAAGAATTTATCAAGAGGAAAATAGACGTTTCTAAAAGAAACGCCGTCAATTGATTAGCAACTGACGGTATGTTCGATATTCAAAATGTGATACAGCTCTTCAAGCTTGCGAATCTCATAAGTTGGCATGATGTCTAATTCATTTTGCTTCATGGCAGGGTTAACCCAGCAAGTATCAAGCCCGGCGAGCTGCCCGCCTTTCATATCAGCAGTGAGTGAATCGCCGATGATTAATGCGTGCTCTGCCGAGAATTGGGGAATCCGTTCAAACACGTAATCGAAATATTCCTTCATTGGTTTTTGGTAGCCCGTGTCTTCAGAAACGAAAATATCTTTGAAGAACGGGAACAATCCTGAATCACGGAGACGCTTGTATTGTGTCTTAGACACGCCGTTTGTCACGATATACAAATCAAATTGAAGCTGCAGATTTGAGATGAGATCGAAGGCGCCGTCCATCAACTGATGCCCTTCTTCAAGAAAGCTGCGGTATTTTTTCTCAAGCAAGGCGCCGTCCGCCTCATAGCCGTATTCCTTGAACAAAGCGGAAAAACGGGTGTTCACGACTTCATCCCGTGTAATCTTTCCTTCTTCAAAGGCTCTCCACAGGCCTTGATTGATTGTGTTATACTGCGTCTTCATTTCATCTGTTAAAGGAATGTTCTGATCTTCAAACAGCATACGCAGCGCTAATGCTTCTGCCGCTTTAAAATCAAGGATGGTATCATCTACATCAAATAATAAAGTGCGGTATTGTTTCATCGGTTTGTCTTCCTTTCTGCCTATGTATTCAAAGTATAGCACATAAAAAAAGGAAAAAGCCGGCAGGTGAGGCACCGCCGGCTGAAAAGAAATTATTTGTTTAATAAGCTGTGTTTTCTTGCATACAGGAAATAAACCAGCGTTCCGACAGCAATCCAGATCACAAATGAAAGCCATGTGATACCGGGAAGGCTGTACATGAACCAAAGGCAGATGCCTGCGCTGATAATCGGCACAACCGGAACGAACGGCACTCTGAAGGACGCTTTGATTTCCGGATGCTTCTTTCTTAACACAATGACAGCAATTGAAATGACCGTAAACGCGGCCAGCGTTCCCATGTTCACCAGATGGGCCAGCGTTCCGAGGTTAATAAACCCGGCGATTCCCGCTGCAACGATACCTGTCAGCCATGTGTTGCGGAACGGGGTTTTAAAATGCGGATGAACCTTTGCGAACAATCCAGGCAGAAGGCCGTCTCTGCTCATGGCAAATGTCAAACGAACTTGAGCGTACAGCAAAGCGAGCATAACCGTCGTAATCCCGATAATGGCACCGACGGAAATAATTCCGGCAACAGCGTCCTGGCCGACGAATTTCAGGGCAAAGGACACCGGATCACCGACATTCAATTTGGTATAAGGCATCATGCCTGTCAGCACTAGCGATACCGTGATGTACAGGACGGTACAAACGGCAAGAGCTGAAATAATGCCGACCGGCATGTTTTTTTGCGGATTTTTCACTTCCTCTGAAGCGTTAGAAACCGCGTCAAAACCGAGATACGCGAAGAACACAGTTGCCGCGCTGACAATGACGCCTTTCATTCCGAATGGCATGAAAGGAGACCAGTTATCCGGTTTGACATAGCCGATCCCGACAATGATGAACAATAAAATAATCCCGATTTTCATCAGTACGATGACGTTGTTAAAGCGTGTGCTCTCCTTGACGCCTCTGCTGACAATCGCAGTGATGAGAAGAATGATCACTGCAGCCGGAAGATTAAACACGGCGCCTGGCGTGCTTCCCGGGGCTCCTGTCAGTGCGGCCGGGATATGAAGGCTGAAGCCGGCAAGCAGTGATTGAAAGTATGAAGACCAGCCGGTGGCAACCGCCGACAATGCAATGACGTATTCAAGCATGAGATCCCAGCCGATCAAAAAGGCGAGAAGCTCTCCGAGTGTCACGTAGGAGTATGAGTACACGCTTCCCGAAATCGGAATGGAAGACGAAAACTCAGCATAACAGAAGGCTGCGAGCGCACAGGCGAGCCCCGCTAAAATAAACGATATGATAAGGGCGGGACCCGCACCGGTCGCTGCCACTGTTCCTGTTATGACAAAAATCCCTGTACCGATGACACAGCCGATGCCAAGCAAGGTTAAATCAAATGCGCTTAACGTACGGGCAAGGCTTTTTGACTTGCTCTGCGCGCTCAATGTTTCAAGCGGTTTTTTTCTAAATAATGAACTCATCGAAGTTCCTCCTGGAAAATTCAAAATATTCTAATCATTATATACAGTTCTTGTTGTATTATATTGTCGAAATTTGGCGCAGTCAATCATATATTTTTCTACTTTAAACGATAGAAGCGAAACAGCGTTGCCGTATCATAGAATAGTAATTTTTACTAATATGATATTCAAGTTTATGCAAGGCGAACCGATAGAAAAAATAGATTCGCCCATATTTTGACTTGGGATTAAAAAGGAGATGCTGACCATGTTTCAATATGAAGAATTGAATAAACAGTTTATTGGCGGTAAATGGCGGGAGGGCAGCAGCCCAAATGTATTGGAAAACAAAAATCCTTATACTCAAAAAACATTCACAACATTCCAAAAAGCGACTGCTGACGATGTAGATGAAGCGTACCGGGCAGCGGCGCTGGCGAAGAAAAAATGGGATGCGGTCAATCCGTTCGAGAAAAGAACCATTTTAGAAAAAGCCGTCACGTATATTGAAGAAAACGAAGAAGCCATTATTTATTTGATTATGGAGGAGCTTGGGGGAACAAGGCTCAAAGCAGCCTTTGAAATCGGGCTTGTCAAAAACATCATAAAAGAAGCGGCAACGTTCCCTGTCCGCATGGAAGGAAAAATTCTTCCGTCAACAATAGACGGCAAGGAAAATAGATTATATCGCGTGCCGGCAGGCGTTGTCGGTGTCATCAGTCCATTTAACTTTCCATTCTTTTTATCTATGAAATCAGTCGCGCCCGCGCTCGGAGCCGGCAATGGCGTCGTGTTAAAGCCTCATGAAGAAACGCCGATTTGCGGCGGTACGCTGATTGCGAAAATTTTTGAGAACGCGGGAATTCCAGAGGGGCTGCTGAATGTCGTTGTCACTGACATTGCAGAAATCGGCGACAGCTTTGTCGAACACCCGGTGCCGCGGATCATCTCATTTACAGGTTCTACGAAAGTCGGCAGCTACATCGGCCAGCTTGCGATGAAGCATTTTAAAAAGCCGCTTCTTGAACTCGGCGGCAACAGCGCCTTTATCGTGCTTGAAGATGCGGATATTGAATATGCAGTCAATGCGGCGGTGTTCAGCCGATTTACACACCAAGGACAGATTTGCATGTCAGCCAACCGCGTGCTTGTTCATTCTTCAATTTATGACAAGTTCCTTGAGCTGTATCAGGCAAAAGTGGAATCTCTGAAGGTCGGCGATCCGATGGACCCTGACACGATTATCGGGCCATTAATCAACAGCAGACAGACGGACGGACTGATGAAATCTGTTGAGCAAGCGATTGAAGAAGGCGCTGTTCCAGTGAAGCTTGGCGGATTTAACGGGACGATCGTGGAACCGACGATCTTAAAAGACGTAAAACCGTTCATGAACATTGCCAAGGAAGAGCTGTTCGGGCCTGTCGTCTCCTTTATGAAGTTTGATTCGGAAGATGAAGCTGTGGACATCGCAAACGAAACCCCGTTTGGCTTGAGCGGTGCCGTACATACGTCAAATCTTGAGCGCGGCGTGGCTTTTGCGAAGCGCATTGAAACAGGCATGATTCATGTCAACGACACGACAATCAATGATGAACCGAATGTGGCCTTCGGCGGTGAAAAGCAATCCGGTCTCGGCCGTTTGAACGGCGAATGGAGCCTCGAAGAATTTACGACACTGAAATGGATCTCGGTCCAGCACGAAAAACGCAGCTTCCCTTATTAATCAAAAGGAGTGAATGGAATTGAGCATAAGAACGGAAAAAGAAACCGCAGACCTTCTTGACGCGTTTATTAAAGTAGCCCCTTATTTAAACAGCCTGGTACAGGATGATATTACAATCGGCATTTACGATACGGAAAAACTGATCGTGAATATACCGGCCAAAACCTTTTCTTTGAACGTAAAAGCCGGCGATCCGCTGCAAAAAGGTGATATTATCACAGACGCCATCCGCAGCAATCAGAAGAAGACGAGCATGGTGCCGAAAGAATTGTTCGGCTTCCCATTGATCGCGCGTGCCATTCCGCTCCACGACGAGAATGGAAAAGTGATAGGGGGCGTCGGTCTCGGAACGAGCCTTGAGGAGTCGTCAAAGCTTCATGATGTGGCGGAAAGCTTATCAGCTGTCGTTGAACAAACGGCTGCGGCCATTTCTGACATTTCTGAATCAATCAACGGGTTTTCATCTCAAATGACAGGCATTTCCTCTCAGGCGAAAAAGGTAAGTGAAAGCGCCGGTGAAATCGCTGATATTTCAGTAACTGTTAAAGGCATCTCAGACCAAAGCAACCTGCTTGGTTTGAACGCCGCAATCGAAGCGGCGAGAGCAGGGGAGTCAGGAAAAGGCTTCTCTGTCGTCGCGGATGAGATCAGAAAGCTGGCGACGCATTCGAAAGAAAATGTCGGCCAGATTGACCAGATTACGAAAAAAATCCACAGCCTGCTGAAAGGGCTGGAGGAATCAATTGAGTCAATTAATCAGCATACGGACGGACAAGCCGCCGCTGTTGAACAAATCTCAGCCACGATGCAGGAGATTTCAGGAAGCGCGCAGCATCTCGCAAAAATGGCGGAAAAAGCGCTAGAGGAAGAATAAAAGACCGGGGAGAAATGTCCCCGGTTTCAGCGTGTCGGCAAACCCTCGCATTCGTTGTCAGACCTGCGCGTCGGTGCTCACGAATAAGAACATTCGCTCCGCTCCGATGCTCGCCCTTCCTAGAATTCAAGGGTTTTCAATCACGCTGAAAAGAGGACAAAAACCTAAAACGTTTTAGGTTTTTGTCAACAATCTGTGACCGGGGACAATGTCCCCGGTCTTTTTCTATCCTGCATTTCCATGAAATTTGTCTGACGTTTTACTAGTTTTATTCCAGCGGCTGATTTAAAATGTACACATGAACTTACGTGAGGATTGATAGGAACCATGAGCATACTAAAAGCGGAAAATCTATATAAAACATACGGAGATAAAACATTATTTGACCACATCTCCTTTCATATTGAAGAGAATGAGAGAATCGGATTAATCGGGCCGAATGGAACAGGAAAATCCACGCTGTTGAAAGTGATTGCCGGGTTGGAATCTATCGAAGAGGGAGACATCACCAAATCCGGCAGCGTGAACGTTGAATTTCTTCATCAAGACCCGGAGCTGCCTGCGGGGCAAACTGTGCTGGAGCATATTTATTCCGGTGAATCGGCTGTGATGAAAACCTTGCGTGAATATGAAAAAGCGCTGTATGAACTGGGGGAAGATCCCGAAAATGAACAGCGCCAGAAGCACCTGCTGGCGGCGCAGGCGAAAATGGACGCGAACAACGCGTGGGATGCGAATACCTTGGCGAAAACCGTATTGTCTAAGCTCGGTGTTAACGACGTAACAAAGCCAGTCAACGAGCTCTCAGGCGGCCAGAAAAAACGGGTGGCGATTGCCAAAAACTTAATCCAGCCCGCTGATTTGCTCATTTTAGACGAGCCGACGAACCATTTGGATAATGAGACGATTGAGTGGCTTGAAGGATATTTAAGCCAATATTCCGGCGCCGTCATGCTGGTGACGCACGACAGATATTTCTTAAACCGTGTCACGAACCGCATTTATGAGCTCGAACGAGGCAGCCTCTACACGTACAAAGGCAACTATGAGGTGTTTTTAGAAAAACGCGCAGAACGCGAAGCGCAGGCTGAGCAAAAGGAAACGAAGCGGCAAAACCTGCTGCGCCGTGAACTGGCTTGGCTCAGACGGGGAGCGAAAGCTCGTTCCACAAAACAAAAGGCGAGAATTGACCGGGTTGAGGCGCTTAAGGAGCAGAAAGGCCCTCAATCATCGGGTTCACTCGACTTTGCAATTGGCTCCCATCGTCTTGGCAAACAGGTCATTGAAGCGGAGAACGTGATGATCGCTTATGGCGGCCGCATGCTTGTCGACAGCTTTGATGAACTGGTCATACCGGGTGAACGGATCGGGATCATCGGGCCAAACGGCATCGGAAAAACAACACTGTTAAACACCCTTGCCGGCCGTCATACACCAGACGGTGGCCATATTACGATCGGACAGACCGTCAGAATCGGCTACTATACCCAGGATCATAGTGAAATGAATGGCGAGTTAAAGGTCATTGACTATATTAAAGAAACGGCGGAGATCGTAAAAACAGCGGATGGCGATATCATTACAGCTGAACAAATGCTGGAGCGCTTTCTCTTCCCGCGCTCGATGCAGCAGACGTATATCCGCAAGCTGTCCGGCGGGGAAAAACGCCGTTTATACTTGCTTCAGGTTCTCATGCAGGAGCCGAACGTCCTGTTTCTCGATGAGCCGACGAACGATTTGGATACTGAAACATTAAGCGTCTTGGAGGATTACATCGACCAGTTCCCAGGCGTCGTCATCACCGTATCCCATGACCGCTACTTCCTTGACCGTGTCGTCGACCGTTTGATTGTGTTTGAAGGAAACGGCGTCATTTCCCGCTTCCAGGGCTCCTACAGCGACTATATGGAGGAGTCGAAAGCGAAAAAAACAGCTGCTAAACCGGCTGCTGAAGCAAAACCGGCCGAAGCTGAGCCGAAGAAAAAACGGAAAAAGCTTTCTTACAAAGATCAGCTTGAATGGGACGGCATCGAAGATAAAATTGCCCAGCTGGAAGAAAAGCATGAGCAGCTCGAAGCTGACATCGCCGCAGCAGGCAGCGATTTTGGAAAAATCCAAGAGCTGATGGCCGAGCAGGCGAAAACAGCGGAAGAGCTTGAGGCTGCGATGGACCGCTGGACAGAGTTGTCCCTCATGATAGAAGAGCTGGAAAGCTAAAAAAGCGCGGCCCGCAGCAGGCCGCGCTTTTTTCACATAATGTACAAAAATGAAACACCCTGCTTATGATAGGATAATATTGTGTGTCAGCGGCACATGGAAAACTGATGGAGATGATGAAGCATGACATGGGCTATCGTGATGTTAATTCTCATGAGTCTGGTGAAAATCGTATTAACCTGTCTTCCAACAGGCGTCATGGAATGGCTGCTCAGCAAATTTGAAGTACATGCCAAGCTGAGTGACGAACAGGCCGTTCTCTCTCTAGATGGAAAACGTCTCGAGGGGGAAGAGAAGCAGAAAGTGATTGACCAATTTAACGAAGCTGTCTTCCTGGAGAAATATTATATCTACCCAGGTGACGAAGAGCGTTATTTACAACCGGAAAACGGCGGCACGCCGCTGGTGATAGATACGAAAAAAGGCAAACATGATGTGAAGCTGTTTGTGTACCGCTACGACGACCATATCGACGTCGTGAAACAGTACAAGAAGAAAGTGATTGCGTATCAATTGCTTTCTGAAAGCCTTCAAAAGCAGTCTCTGTCAGTGACAGGAAGTTTGGCTTAAATAGGAAAGTGAAAGACGAGTGCTTTATGCCACTCGTTTTTTTATTGCACTTCAAAACTTTACGTTTACGTTAAGGTTCAAAAGGTGTATAATGGTAACAGAAACGGCGAAGGGGGATTTACCTTGGAATGGATGAAGATTGATCAAGTAGCCAAAAGAAGCGGGCTGACAAAGCGGACCATCCGGTTTTATGAAGAAATCGGCTTGATTCCGGCGCCGAAACGGACAGACGGCGGCGTAAGGCTTTATTCAGAGGATGATATGGAGGAGCTTGAGAAAGTCATCAGCACAAAAGAGGTGCTCGGTTTTTCCCTTCAGGAGCTTCAGCATTTCATGGAAACCAGCCGCCAGCTAGAGTTAAACAAAGAGGGGTATTTGTTGTCACTGGATCCTAAGGAACGGAAAGAAAAACTGGAGGAAATTCAGGAAACACTGAATCACCAGCTGGATTTGATTGATGAGAAAATCCGCACATTCGAAAGCTTTAAAGAACGCCTGCAAGACATGAAAGATAAAGCGGAACGTGCCATTCAATCAATCGAATGAAAAGTTTGTCAAACGCTATTTTTGTAGCGTTTCTTTTAATGGAATAAAGATGGAGGTCAGGTCAAATGGATAAGACAAAACAAGTGAATCAGAAAACGGGCTTGCTCAGCCAGCCGAAAGCGGTATGGGCTGTCGCATTTGCCTGTGTGATTTCCTTTATGGGGATCGGGCTGGTTGATCCAATTCTTCCGGCAATTGCCGCACAATTACATGCTTCACCTAGTGAAGTATCACTCTTGTTTACAAGTTATTTGCTTGTAACCGGATTTATGATGTTTTTCTCAGGCGCCATTTCCAGCCGTATCGGCGCGAAATGGACGTTAATTCTCGGACTTATTTTTATTATTGTGTTTGCGGGGCTTGGCGGCAGTTCAAGCTCAATTGCTCAGCTAGTCGGCTATCGCGGCGGCTGGGGATTAGGGAATGCTTTGTTTATTTCAACAGCGCTTGCGGTCATCGTCGGCGTATCAGTCGGAGGAAGCGCCCAAGCGATTATTTTGTATGAGGCTGCGCTCGGTCTCGGGATTTCCGTCGGGCCGCTTGCAGGCGGAGAGCTAGGAAGCATTTCATGGCGCGCGCCGTTTTTCGGGGTATCTGTCCTGATGTTTATTGCGTTAATCGCCATTTCTTTGATGCTTCCGAAATTGCCGAAACCGGCGAAACGCGTCGGTGTGTTTGATGCGATGAAGGCGCTCAAATATAAAGGCCTGCTGACAATGGCGGTATCTGCGTTCTTATACAACTTTGGATTTTTTATTTTGCTTGCTTATTCTCCGTTCGTACTGGATTTAGATGAACACGGTCTAGGTTATGTTTTCTTCGGCTGGGGACTTCTGCTGGCGATTACGTCAGTCTTTACGGCGCCGCTCGTGCACAAAGCGCTGGGCACAGTGCGTTCGCTCGTCGTTCTCTTTATCGCGTTTGCGGTCATTCTTATCATCATGGGGATCTGGACAGAACACCAGACATTGATTATTACATGTATCGTTGTCGCCGGTGCTGTCCTCGGTATGGTGAATACGATCATGACAACCGCTGTGATGGGTTCTGCGCCGGTTGAACGTTCCATCGCGTCATCAGCCTACAGCTCAGTCCGCTTCATCGGCGGCGCGCTCGCTCCGTGGATTGCGGGAATGCTGTCAGAACACTTCACAGCAAGCACACCATATACAGTAGGCGGAATCGTCGTTTTTGTCGGCATGCTTGTCCTTCTCATGGGACGTAAACATCTTGCCGGAATTAAGGCGGGTCATTAATAACGAAAGACACTGCGAAGATGCAGTGTCTTTTTTAATCATGGAACCTTCCCATTACAACCGTATTGTAGTAGTTTCCGTCAGAAAGCAATTTCTCCTTTTTTAAGATTCCTTCTGCTTCAAATCCGTATGTCTTATATAGTGAAATGGCTCTTTCGTTTGTTTCCAGGACATTCAGTGAGATTTTTTTAATTCCGTTGGTATCCGCCCAAGAGAGAGATTGCTGTAAAAGATGCTTCCCGATGCCATAACCCTAAAATTCTTTTAACACGCATACACCGAACTCCGCTTTATGCGAGGATCGCTTTAAATCAGTTCCCTCACATCTGGAAAACCCCGCGAGCCTGTCCTGCACTTCAGCAACTAAAAATAAGTTTCTCTTTTTCTCAGTATCTTCTTTTATCCGTTGTTTAAAATCTGGCGGATCTATGAAATCCTCGCCTTTCTCCCGATCCATGTATTCCGTTTCTCCATCAATCTTCAGTCTTAATGAAGACAGCTTCTGTGCATCCTCTGCACGGGCTGATCGAATGGTGTAGTGAAGTTCATTTACTTTGAATTCTTTTTTGCCGATAATCATGCTATACCCCCATACGGTCAGTTTGTATTATTCGTTATAAATGCATCATAATCGAATTGGTGCAGGAAAGGACAACCCTTATGACACAATTTTACTATTTAACGGCTAAAACTCCTTTGGAAACCGGTTTTTTCAGTCAGCAAGAACGGTGTTCACGGAAAGGGCATCCGCTTCGGTCAAGCATCGACGCGGCGGGTATTTATCTTGAAGAAGCTAAGAATGTGTCCGTTCATTTACGATTGCCATTTCAAGTGATGGTTCATGCTGTAGAAGGGACGTTTGCCATGGATAAGGCCAAGCCTGACGAATACGATCGGAAATGTTTAGAGGTACTGTATCAATACATACACAGCATTATGAAAAACAGCTTTTCGGTCGAGTGGTTCACTGCTTGGGCTGATGAGGAAGACTTTGAATTGTCTGCCAAAAGAGAGCTGACCCTTGATGAATTCACCTCGCCATTGCAGCTCATTTTAAAAGACAGAGAGCTGTTGAGAATCGTTCAAAAAAAATGGCAGTAAAAAAACCCGCCCTTCAGCAGGCGGGTTTTCTCGATTTAAAGCACTTTTGTCGTCCAAGACTCGCAGTTCCACGTTTCTGTCGCGATATCCATATAAAAGTCGGGCTCGTGGGAAATAAGCAGAATGGAGCCTTTGTATTCTTTGAGCGCGCGCTTGAGCTCTTCTTTCGCGTCGACATCCAAGTGGTTTGTCGGCTCATCGAGCACCAGCAGGTTTGTTTCCGAATTGATCAGCTTGCACAATCTGACTTTCGCTTTTTCGCCTCCGCTTAATACGGAGACGCGGCTTTCGATATGTTTTGTTGTCAGTCCGCATTTTGCCAGAGCCGCACGGATTTCATACTGCGTATAAGAAGGGAATTCACTCCATACCTCTTCGATGCACGTATTGTTGTTTGTTGCCTTGACTTCTTGCTCGAAATAGCCGGTAAAGAGGTGCTCACCGCGTTCAACCGAGCCTTCAAGCGGCTGGATTTCGCCAAGCAGGCTTTTCAGCAACGTGGTTTTTCCGATCCCGTTCGCGCCGTAAAGGGCGATTTTTTGGCCGCGCTCCATGCGTAGGTTCAGCGGGCGTGACAGCGGGGAATCGTAACCAATGACTAAATCCTTCGTTTCAAAAATCAGCTTGCCTGACGTTCTGGCCGGCTTGAAGTGGAATTCCGGCTTTGGCTTTTCTGCCGCCAGCTCGATCATATCCATCTTATCGAGTTTCTTTTGGCGGGACATCGCCATGTTTCTCGTGCTGACGCGGGCTTTGTTGCGGGCTACGAAATCCTTCAGCTCAGCGACTTCCTGCTGCTGCTTTTTATACGCCGCTTCAAGCTGCTGTTTCTTCACCTCGTAGACTTCCATAAATTGATGGTAGTCGCCGACATAGCGTGTCAGCTCTTGATTTTCAACATGATAAATCAGGTTGATGACGCTGTTTAAGAACGGAATATCATGGGAAATCAGGATGAACGCGTTCTCGTATTCCTGCAGATAGCGCTTCAGCCATTCGATATGCTGCTCATCAAGGTAGTTAGTCGGCTCATCAAGAAGCAGAATTTCAGGTTTTTCAAGGAGAAGTTTAGCGAGAAGAACCTTGGTGCGCTGTCCGCCGCTCAAATCAGTGACATCGCGCTCTAATCCGATATCGCTCAAGCCAAGGCCGCGGGCGATTTCTTCCACCTTGGAATCAATGACATAAAAATCATTGTTCGTCAGCGCGTCTTGAATCACGCCGACATCTTCAAGCAGCTTTTCAAGCTCGTCGGGATCAGCCTCGCCCATTTTGTTGTAAATCTCGTTCATTTCTTCTTCCATCGCAAATAAATAATGGAACGCGTCTTTCAGGACGTCACGAATGGATTTTCCTTTTTCCAGCACGGTATGCTGATCCAGATAGCCGACACGGACATTTTTTGACCATTCGACTTTTCCCTCATCAGGTTCAAGCTTTCCGGTAATAATATTCATGAAGGTTGATTTTCCTTCACCGTTTGCGCCGATCAGCCCGACGTGCTCGCCTTTTAACAGGCGGAAGGATACGTTATTAAAAATGGCTCGGTCACCGAAGCCGTGGCTTAAATCCTTTACAGATAAAATACTCATGTTTACACCTCTATCGTTTATCAAACACGCACAATCGGCGTGTATTATTCACCCTTTTGATTATAAAGGAGGAATCGGAATGTTGAAAGGTATAGGAAAGAAAAAGAAAAATTGCGTTCCGGGCGAGGTTTTGAGATACTATGGAATAGATTTCACGAATTGAGGAGAACAAAAATGACGCAAACTTGGCCATTTTTACATAATGCACAATCATTTATACAAGAGAATTGGAATGCATCCGGCTTTCAAAAGCCGACCCCTGTTCAGGAGCAGGCAGCCCAGCTGATTATGGACGGAAAGGATGTCATTGCGGAATCGCCGACAGGCACGGGCAAAACACTGGCATACGCACTGCCGGTCTTGGAGCGGATCAATCCGGACCAGAAGCATCCGCAGGCGGTCATTCTAGCGCCTTCGCGTGAGCTGGTGATGCAGATTTTTCAAGTGATTCAGGATTGGAAAGCGGGCTCAGAGCTGCGCGCGGCTTCCTTAATCGGCGGGGCGAATGTGAAGAAGCAGGTTGAAAAGCTGAAAAAACATCCGCATATCATTGTCGGCACGCCGGGCAGGGTGTTTGAGCTGATTAAAGCGAAGAAATTAAAGATGCATGAAGTGAAAACGATCGTGCTTGATGAAACGGATCAGCTCGTCCTGCCGGAGCATCGCGAAACGATGAAGCAAATCATTAAAACGACATTAAGAGACCGGCAGCTTCTATGTTTCTCTGCCACCCTCAAAAAGGAAACAGAGGACGTGCTCCGCGAATTGGCGCAAGAGCCTGAGGTGTTGAAGGTGCAGCGAAGCAAAGCGGAAGCGGGGAAAGTAAAGCATCAATATCTGATTTGCGACCAACGCGACAAAGTGAAGCTGCTGCAAAAGCTGTCAAGACTTCAAGGCATGCAGGCACTCGTATTTGTGAGAGACATCGGCAACCTGAGCGTATACGCGGAAAAGCTGGCGTATCACCATGTCGATCTTGGCGTTCTGCACAGTGAAGCGAAAAAAATGGAGCGGGCGAAAATCATTACCGCATTCGAAGACGGAGAGTTCCCGCTCTTATTGGCGACTGATATTGCTGCGCGCGGTTTAGACATTGAAAACCTGCCATACGTGATTCATGCCGATATTCCTGACGAAGACGGCTACGTTCACAGATCAGGCCGAACAGGCCGTGCCGGAAAAGAAGGCAACGTGCTGAGCCTCGTTACGAAACTGGAAGAATCAAAGCTGAAGAAAATGGCGAAGAAGCTTGGCGTGGAGCTGAGTGAAGCTGTTTATGCAGGCGGAAAACTGAAGACGAAATAAGAAGGAGGGCGGAAAGCCCTTCTTTTTTGTTGTAAAATAATAGAAAAAAATATGCGCGGGGGTGGGGAGATGGCTACAATAGACAGATTTCAAATATTGAAGGAATCTGAGCTGGAAATCGTTGAACACTGGTTTGAAAATGAGGATACCAGACGGAGAATGGATGGAATGCTGCCATTAGATGCGTGGTTTGAACGAGTGAGTAAAGATGAAGACGATTCTATCATCATGGCATATGACGGGCAGCTGCCGGCGGGGATGGCCGTTATTGAGTTCGTGGAGGAGCGGGCGTATATAGGATTGATCGTCAATCCTTTGTACCGGCTTCAAGGGTACGGAAAACGGATATTGCAAAAACTGCTGAACGAACCTGATTTTTCTCGTGTGCGGGAATGGGCTGCATGCATTGAAGAAGACAATCGAATCAGTTTGGCTTGTTTTCATGCAGCCGGATTTACGTTGGAAGAAACGGAGCCTGATGAAGATGGTTTTCTCACTTTGATTCTTCGCAGCTGACCTTTAAAGAAACAGAAAAAGGAGGGAAATCCCTCCTTCATATCAGCTCGGGTCACTGACTTTGATCAGCTGTTTCCCTTTATTTTCACCTTTAAATAAGCCGAGAAACGCGTCAGGAATGTTTTCGAAGCCTTCTGTGATGGTTTCCTCGTAATGGAGCTTTCCATCCTTTAGCCATTCGGCCAGCTGTTTTGCCCCCTCAGAAAAGCGATCGGAGTAGTCGCCTACGATAAACCCTTGCATCAGCGACTTGGTTTTGATCAGCTTCGATTGGACGCGAGGGCCCATGTCGTCTGCTTCACTTTCCGCGTTGTAGGAAGAAATGGCGCCGCACACCGGAATGCGGGCAAATTCATTGAGCAGATTCATGACCGCATCTGAAATCGGCCCGCCGACATTGTCAAAATACACATCGACACCATCAGGACAAGCGTCTTCTAGCGCTTTTTGGATATCTTCTGCTGTTTTGTAATTGATGGCTTCATCAAACTGCAGCTCCTGTTTTAAATACGCGATTTTCTCATCAGAGCCCGCGATGCCGACGACTCGGGCGCCTTTGATTTTGGCAATCTGTCCGACTACTGAACCGACGGCTCCCGCTGCTCCGGAGACTACCACGGTTTCGCCTTCTTTCGGGCGCCCGATGTCCAGCAGTCCGAAATATGCCGTCAAGCCGGTCATTCCCAAAATGCCGAGATAGGCCGAAGCGGGAGCGAGGCTTGTATCAATTTTTCGCAAGGCAGACTCGCTTACAGCGGAAAATTCTTGCCAGCTGAGGTTTCCGATGACGATATCGCCTTTTTTCAGATGATCGCCGTCTGATACGACTTCAGCGATGACCCCGCCAGAGAGTGCTTCATTCAAGGCGAACGGCTCAACATATGACTTTGTATCCTGCATACGGCCGCGCATGTAAGGGTCAACCGATACATAAAGCGTTTTGACAAGCACTTCCCCTTGCTTCGGCTCGGGGACCGGAATGGTTTCAAAGCGGAAGTCTTCATGAACGGGAATTCCTTGCGGACGTCTTGCTAATTGAATTTGCTGCTGAGATGCTGTCATTTTCATCCTCCTATCACTTGATTGACACCACTGTAACATGGAGAGGAGGAGAAATACAAAAGGTAAGCCGGCATACAAAAAAGGAGAGGGGGTTCCTCTCCTTTTTATCACGCCCGTAATTTCGGGCACAGTCCCGTCGGCAGGCACATTGGCTTCTGGTCGATCGGGCTTCTCATAATGCAACATTCCAAGCCGAAGACTTCACGGAAAAATGGCTGGGTAAACACATCTTCCGGTGTTCCGGCATTGTATATTTTTCCGTCCAGCACACTGATCAGATAGTCGGCATATTGAGCAGCCTGGTTTAAATCATGGAGCACCATCACAACGGTGCGGCCATGATCGCGGTTCAGCTTTTTCAGCAGCTCAAGCACTTCTATCTGGTGTGAAATGTCTAAATACGTGGTCGGTTCATCAAGCAAAAGCAAATCAGTGCCTTGAGCAAGCGCCATGGAAATCCATGCTCTTTGTCTTTGTCCGCCTGACAGGGCATCCAGCGTCCGCTCCTTCAGCTCATTCATTCCCGTTGCGTCCAGCGCCCACTCTACCATGTCATGATCCTCTTGGGTATGCTTGGATAACAGCTTTTTGTGAGGATGTCTGCCGAAATAGCATAATTCCTCTACCGTCAATCCTTCAGGCGCCTGAGGAGATTGAGGAAGAATGGCCAGCTTTTTTGCGACTTCTTTTGAAGGCTGGCGGTGGATATCTTTTCCTTCTAACAGGACCGTACCGCTTTTTGGTTCCATCAGCCTGGCGAGCGATTTGAGGATTGTTGATTTCCCGCAGCCATTGGCGCCGATGAGCGCAGTGATTTTACCTTCTTCTATCTTTAGGTCGACTCCGTCAATAATCACTGTGCTGTCATATGAAAGAGTGAGCTGGTCTGCAGCCAATTTTCCCATGGTATCCTCTCCCTACTGTTTCCTCGCTTCGAATTTCAATAAATATAAGAAATAAGGCGCGCCGATCACGGCTGTCAATATTCCGGCCGGTATTTCAACCGGAGGCATGATGCCGCGCCCTAACGTATCTGCAATTAATAATATAATAGCACCAATCAATGCCGATGCAGGCAGTAAATATTTGGCTTTTTCTCCGGTAAGCCGTCTGGCGATATGCGGAGCAAGCAAGCCGATAAAACCGATTGAGCCGACGACGGCTACACAGCTTCCCGCCAGTGCAACCGCGGTGAAAATCAGGATGAATCTCAGCCGGTTCGCGTTTTCTCCAAGACCCTGCGCAAGCTCATCACCGAGTGACATCAGATCCAGCTTCGGTATGAGAATGCAGACGATCGGAAAAAGAATCAAAAGCCATGGCGCTAGCAGCTTGACTTCTTCCCAGTTTCTTCCCCAGAGGCTGCCTGTCAGCCAAATGAGTGCAGCATTCACATCGCCCGGAAACTTGACCATCATATATTGCATCCCGGCGTGGCAGACCGCGCCTAAGGCGATGCCTGATAAAGCCAGTGAAGAGGGCTGAATGCTTTTTTTGCGGGCTATCATTAATAATAGTACAGCAATAATGGCTGCTCCGGCAAATGCGGAGAACGGAAGCACGTACACCGGTGATTCAGGAAAGATCAGAATAACAGCCATCGCCGCAAGTCCGGACCCTTTAGAAATCCCGACAACGTCCGGAGAAGCGAGCGGATTTCGGATGACACCCTGTAAAATCGCTCCGGCCGCGGCAAGCCCGGCGCCGGCTAAAATCGCTAATAGTATCCGGGGAAGGCGGTATTGCTGGATGATGAATTCAAAGGAATGATCCACTCCAAGCAAATTCGTGACCACCGCATCCGGTGTAATGTATAACGCGCCGAAGCCGATGCTGATGACGGACAGAACGATCAGAAGCACGGCCAATATGAGTATCGCCAGCAAGGGGCGTTTTTGTTTTCTGGTTGTTTTCTTCATTTCAGATTTCGCCCTTTCCTTGCCAAGTATAAGAAGAACGGAGTCCCGATAATCGCGGTGACGATGCCGACCGGTGATTCATAAGGGAATGCAATCCATCTGGCCAGAACATCGGCGTACACCAGCAAAATGGCACCGAACAGCGCCGAAAACGGAAGCACGTATTGATAATGTTCTCCGATCAGCTTGCGGACAATATGCGGAACGAGCAGTCCGACAAAGCCGATCGGCCCGGCGACGGCTACGGAAGCGCCGGAAAGAATTAAAATGATAAAGCTGATCAGAATCCGGATGCCGCTCATATTTTGTCCAAGCCCTTTTGCTGTCTCGTCTCCGAGACCAAGTACAGAAACAGAACCGGAAAACACGAGGGCCAGCCCGATGCCGATGACGGAAAACGGAGCGATGGTCATGACGTCGTGCCAATTGCTGCCGTCAATCGCGCCTGTCATCCAGTACAAAACATCTTCTCCCGACTCATTTAAAATAATGATGGCCTGTGTCATGGAGGAAAGGAACAAATGCACCGCCATTCCCGACAGCGCCAGCTTAACAGGCGTCATTCCGCCGGATGAGGCAATCATATACACAATCGCGCCGCCTGCTGCCGCACCCGCAAAAGCGAATACAACGGAGGAATAGGGCGATGCCGGCAGAATGACGAGAGAAGCAACGACAAAAAGCGATGCGCCTGCATTCACACCGAAAATTTGAGGTGAAGCCAGAGGGTTTCTGGTCATGGCCTGCATCAGCGCCCCTGCTACGGCCAGGCTGGCGCCGACGAAAACGCCGATTAATGTGCGAGGAAGGCGAAGAGTGGAGATGATGAGCTGTTCCTTTGAACCGTCCCATACAAAAAGATATTTCAATGAATCTATGATGCCGATGTCTGAGGCTCCTACTGAAAGATTCAGCCCAAGCCCGAATATTAAAATGATCAGTGCGATGATGAACATCATCAGTCTTGATGATGAGCGCCGTTTGGCTGAATGATACAACTGTCTCACTTCCTTACTGCGTCTGATTGCAAAAACGAAGAAGCAAGGATTTCCCTCGCTTCTCATGTGTCTTACTTATTATACACTTTTTTAAGCACGTCTTTGGCGCTTGTTTCACTAGACTTGATGCCTCTGAATCTTGTCCAAGTGTCACGGTCGGCATCATAGACTTGTCCGTTTTTCACCGCTTTTAGATTTTTCCAGAGCGGGTTCGTTTTCCACTCGTCTACAATGGTCTTGCCTTCGTTGGCTGAGATAAACAAAATGTCAGGATCGATTTTGCTCAATTGCTCGAGGCTTACCTCTTGATAGGCTTCTTTTGACTTCACAGCGTGTGCAAAGCCAAGCATTTTAAAGATTTCTCCGTCATAAGATGATGACGTATGAAGCTGGAAGGAATCTGCTCTTGCAACCCCGAGAACAATGTTGCGGTTTTCATCTTTTGGAAGCTCCGCTTTCAGGCCGTTGATGACTTTGTTGTGCTCGGCAAGCTTTTCTTTTCCTTCATCTTCTTTATTTAATGCTTTAGCAATGGTTGTAAAGCTGTCGATTGTTTCGTCGTATGTCGCTTCCCGGCTTTTTAATTCAATCGTCGGGGCGATTTTTTTCAGCTGTTTATAAATGTTTTTATGGCGTTCAGCATCAGCGATGATTAAATCTGGCTTCAAGGAGCTGATAACCTCTAAATTGGGTTCGCTGCGTGTGCCGACAGATGTATAATCAATTGAGCTGCCGACAAGCTTTTTAATCATATCTTTTTTGTTGTCATCGGCGATGCCCACAGGTGTAATGCCGAGATTGTAGACAGCATCCAAGAATGAAAGCTCGAGGACAACCACCCGTTTCGGTGTGCCGCTCACTGGCGTTTTTCCTTCTTCGTGCTGGATCACTCTTGAATCCTTAGACTTGCTTTCGCTGCTTCCGCTGTTATTCTGGCTTGATGAACAGCCGGATACAATGAAGCAGGCGATCAATAAAACACTCATGATGCCAATCAACTTGTTAGAATAGGTGCGCATGTCATTCTTCCTTTTTTCAGATTTAGTAATGAGAATCATTATCACATGTAAACACTATAATAGCATGGCTCATCATGTCAATATTTTTTTAGTAAAGAAAGCTGCAGGTTTACTGCTTTCTCATGATAGCATCATCAGACACAAATAAATGGTATACCGCATTGCCATGTCTGCGGGATAAGAACGCATTGGCATTGGCTTTAGAGGTTTCAAGCATATCAGCATTGACATATGGAAGGAGAGCGCTGAGATAGCCGGACAATTTCTTTTCTATTTCTTCTGTGAACGCGAATTCAATGTCGCCGATATTCATGATAATAGAGAAAACAAAGTCGATATCAATTTGAAAATGTTCCTCAGCAAAGACCGCAAGCTCATGAATTCCGGGTGAACAGCCGGATCGCTGATGGAAAATCTGTTTGACTAAATCACTCACAACCCAAGCATTGTATTGCTGTTCTGGTGAAAAATATTGCATTACACATACCTCCTGCTTGTACGGATAAAGACAGCCATTCATGATCGTATGCTCCGCGCAGCGGTTACTCTTCGGTTTTGACTTTTCTGAAAATTTATCTCTCTATCACTTTACCACGGGCGGAAAATAAATAGCTACTACCATTCTTCCTGTTTTTCTCTTCAATGTTCTTGAATTTGTTTCAACAATATGCGATCGGGTATGAAAGAAACATAGAAAACATGAAGGAGGAATGTCGGAATGAAACCAGTTGTAAAAGAGTATACAAACGACGAACAGCTCATGAAGGATGTAGAAGAATTACAGCAGATGGGTGTTGCAAAAGAGGATGTATACGTCTTAGCTCACGACGATGACAGAACGGAACGGTTGGCAGACAACACGAACGCCAACACCATCGGAGCCAAAGAAACAGGTTTCAAGCACGCGGTAGGCAACATGTTTAATAAAAAAGGAGACGAACTCCGCAATAAAATTCATGAAATCGGTTTTTCTGAAGATGAGGCCGCTCAATTCGAAAAACGATTAGATGAAGGGAAAGTGCTTCTCTTTGTGACAGACAATGAAAAAGTGAAATCCTGGGCATAATGCAGGGATTAACCCAAAAGGCAAATTTTCGGCCTTTTGGGTTTTTTTGCGGTCTTTGCGGTGTATGTTTTGCAGGATGCCGCAATAAGATAGCGGAACTTTTTCGGTTCTGGGTGTCCCTCAATTTGCTATTATATCCTTGTGAGAAATTGTAATAAAATCTCACAAAATAGAAAATGGGGGTTCATAGTGAATGAAAAAAGTGATGTTAGCCACGGCTCTGTTTTTAGGGTTGACTCCAGCTGGCGCGAACGCGGCTGATATAGGCCATCAAACTTTAGGGTCAAATGATGGCTGGGGCGCGTACTCGACCGGCACGACAGGCGGATCAAAAGCATCGTCCTCGAACGTGTATACCGTCAGCAACAGAAACCAGCTTGTCTCGGCATTAGGCAAGGACACTAACACAACGCCAAAAATCATTTATATCAAGGGAACGATTGACATGAACGTGGATGACAATCTGAAGCCGCTTGGCCTGAATGAATATAAAGATCCAGAGTACGATTTGGACAAATATTTGAAAGCCTATGATCCTAGCACATGGGGCAAAAAAGAGCCGTCGGGAACACAAGAAGAAGCCAGAGCGCGCTCTCAGAAAAACCAAAAAGCACGGGTCATGGTGGATATTCCTGCAAACACAACGATCGTCGGTTCAGGGACTAATGCCAAGGTCGTTGGCGGAAACTTCCAGATTAAGAGTGATAATGTCATCATCCGCAACATCGAATTCCAGGACGCCTATGATTATTTTCCGCAATGGGATCCGACTGATGGCAGCTCAGGAAACTGGAACTCACAATACGACAACATCACGATAAACGGCGGCACGCATGTATGGATTGACCATTGTACATTTAATGACGGCTCACGTCCGGACAGCACATCGCCAAAGTATTTCGGCAGAAAATATCAGCACCATGACGGACAAACCGATGCTTCTAACGGCGCTAACTATATCACGATGTCTTACAACTATTATCACGATCATGATAAAAGCTCCATTTTCGGATCAAGCGACAGCAAAACATCTGATGACGGCAAATTAAAAATCACGCTGCATCATAACCGCTATAAAAATATCGTTCAGCGCGCACCGAGAGTCCGCTTCGGGCAGGTGCACGTATACAACAACTATTATGAAGGAAGCACTAGCTCCTCAGATTATGCCTTCAGCTATACATGGGGAATCGGAAAGTCTTCTAAAATCTATGCTCAAAATAATGCCATTGACGTGCCGGGACTGTCAGCTGCTAAAACGATCAGCGTGTTCAGCGGAGGAACGGCTTTATATGATTCTGGAACATTGCTGAATGGCACACAGATCAACGCATCGGCTGCAAACGGGCTGAGCTCTTCTGTCGGCTGGACGCCATCTCTGCACGGCACAATCGATGCTTCCGCGAATGTGAAATCGAATGTTACAGCTCAAGCGGGTGCGGGTAAACTAAATTAAGAAAATAAAAAACACAAAGGGCTGCTCACCTTTGTGTTTTTTTAATTAATTAAAATGTTTATTAACTTAGTTAAGGAGTAGAATGGGAAGGGGGATCGGAAAACAAGTATATAGGAGGAGACCTATTTATGGCTTCAGAAAAAGACGCAGGAAAACAGTCAGCAGTAAAGCTTGTTCCATTGCTTATTACTGTCGCTGTGGGACTAATCATTTGGTTTATTCCCGCTCCGTCCGGACTTGAACCTAAAGCTTGGCATTTGTTTGCGATCTTTGTCGCGACAATTATCGGCTTTATCTCCAAGCCCTTGCCAATGGGTGCAATTGCAATTTTTGCATTGGCGGTTACTGCACTAACTGGAACACTATCCATTGAGGATACATTAAGCGGATTCGGGAATAAGACCATTTGGCTTATCGTAATCGCATTCTTTATTTCCCGGGGATTTATCAAAACCGGGCTCGGTGCGAGAATTTCGTATGTATTCGTTCAGAAATTCGGGAAAAAAACCCTTGGACTTTCTTATTCACTGCTGTTCAGTGATTTAATACTTTCACCTGCAATTCCAAGTAATACGGCGCGTGCAGGAGGCATTATCTTTCCTATTATCAGATCATTATCCGAAACATTCGGATCAAGCCCGGCAAATGGAACAGAGAGAAAAATCGGCGCATTCTTATTAAAAACCGGTTTTCAGGGGAATCTGATCACATCTGCTATGTTCTTAACGGCGATGGCGGCGAACCCGCTGATTGCCAAGCTGGCCCATGATGTCGCAGGGGTGGACTTAACATGGACAAGCTGGGCGATTGCCGCGATTGTTCCGGGACTTGTAAGCTTAATCATTACACCGCTTGTGATTTACAAGCTGTATCCGCCGGAAATCAAAGAGACACCGGATGCGGCGAAAATCGCAACAGAAAAACTGAAAGAAATGGGACCTTTCAAAAAATCAGAGCTTTCCATGGTTATCGTTTTTCTTTTGGTGCTTGCGCTTTGGATTTTTGGCGGCAGCTTCAACATCGACGCAACCACAACCGCATTGATCGGTTTGGCCGTTCTTTTATTATCGCAGGTTCTGACTTGGGATGATATCAAGAAAGAGCAGGGCGCTTGGGATACGCTCACTTGGTTTGCGGCGCTGGTCATGCTGGCCAACTTCCTGAATGAGCTAGGCATGGTGTCTTGGTTCAGTAATGCCATGAAATCATCCGTATCAGGATTCTCTTGGATTGTGGCGTTTTTGATCTTAATTGTTGTGTATTATTACTCCCATTATTTCTTTGCAAGTGCGACAGCCCACATCAGTGCGATGTATTCAGCATTTTTGGCTGTCATCGTCGCAGCGGGCGCGCCGCCGCTTTTAGCAGCGCTGAGCCTCGCATTCTTCAGCAACCTGTTCGGGTCAACGACTCACTACGGTGCTGGAGCGGCTCCAGTCTTCTTCGGAGCAGGCTACGTTCCGCAAAGCAAATGGTGGTCCATCGGATTTATCCTGTCGATCGTCCATATTGTGGTATGGCTTGTGGTCGGCGGATTATGGTGGAAAGTACTGGGAATATGGTAGAAAGAAAAAGGCAGACCGAGGTCTGCCTTTTTTATATTCACTCCATTCAACGAATCTACATTCCTCCAAAATTTTGCCCTCTCAAGATAATGAATTTTGAAAAATAAGAAAATTTTCTATGAAAAATGGTATGATCTAGGTAGAAAGGACGGCTGGTGCTGTGGTGAAAAAGCGGTTCCATTTTTCCCTGCAAACAAAAATAATGGGACTGATTGCGGCTCTGCTGGTTTTTGTCATTGGTGTGCTGACGATTACGTTAGCCGTTCAGCATACACAGGAAGAACGAAGACAGGCTGAGCAGCTAGCGGTGCAGACGGCGAGAACCATTTCCTATATGCCGCCGGCTAAAGAATTCATTGAGAGAAAAGGCGGACATGCGGCTGAGGCGCAAGAGGTCATTGAACAAATGAAAGAACAGACTGGCGCTTATGCTATATATATTTTGGACGAAAAAGGAGGCATTCGGAGCGCCTCGGGCAAAAGCGGCCAAAAGAAGCTGGCGCGCAGCAGAGAAATTCTGTTTGGCGGCTCGCACGTTTCTGAAACAAAAGCGGATGAACGGCGGGTGATCAGAGGGAGCGCGCCGATTATGAAAGAACAGAAGGGATACAGCCAAGTGATCGGCAGCGTATCTGTGGATTTTCTGCAAACGGAATCAGAGCAAAGTATCAAAAAACATTTGAGAAATTTGAGTGTGGTCGCTGTGCTTGTGCTGCTGCTTGGATTTGCCGGGGCCGCCGCGCTGGCGAAAAGCATCAGGAAGGATACGCTTGGCCTTGAGCCGCATGAGATCGCGTCTCTTTATCGGGAGAGGAATGCAATGCTTTTCGCGATTCGAGAAGGGGTTATTGCTACCAATCGGGAAGGCGTCGTCACGATGATGAACGTGTCGGCTGCTGAGATGCTGAAGCTTCCCGAGCCTGTGATTCACCTTCCTATTGATGATGTCATGCCGGGCGCCGGGCTGAAGAGTGTGCTTGAACAAGGAGACATGCTGCCGAATCAGGAGGTAAGTGTCAACGATCAAGTTTTTATTATCAATACGAAAGTGATGACTCAAGGCGGACAGGCGTATGGGATTGTCGTCAGTTTCCGGGAGAAAACAGAGCTGAAGAAACTGATCGACAAACTGACAGAGGTTCGCAAATATTCAGAGGATCTTAGGGCGCAGACCCATGAATTTTCAAATAAGCTTTACGCGATCTTAGGGCTGCTTGAGCTTGGGGAGTATGCTGAGGCCATTGATCTGATTAAAGAAGAATACGCGATACAAAATGAGCAGCATGATATTTTATTCCAGAACATCCATTCACAGCAAGTACAGGCGATTTTGCTGGGGAAAATGGGCAAAGCTTCGGAAAAAAAGGTCAAGCTGTCTATCGATGATAACAGTTCGCTCGCGTCTCTTCCTGCACATATCGGCTTGTCCCATCTCATTACGATTATCGGGAACTTAATTGATAACGCTTTCGAAGCTGTAGCCGATCAAAGCGTGAAGGAGGTATTGTTTTTCATCACGGATATAGGGCATGACATTGTCATCGAAGTATCGGATACAGGGCCCGGTGTGCCGCCTGATAAGATGGAAGCTGTGTTTCAAAGAGGCTATTCTTCAAAGGGGATGAAGAGAGGCTACGGTCTGGCCAATGTCAAAGACTCAGTGCATGAACTGGGCGGCTGGATCGAACTGGCGAATCAAAAAACTGGCGGTGCGGTATTCACTGTATTTATACCGAAGGAGAAACAAAGGGGGAATCCATTTGATTCACATCGCGATTGCGGAGGATGATTTTCGGGTTGCGCAAATCCATGAGAGATTGATTGAACAGCTTGATGGATTCAAGATTATCGGCAAGGCGGCAAACGCCAAAGAAACAATGGCGCTTTTGGAGAAACAAAAGGCTGATTTGCTTCTGCTGGATATTTATATGCCGGACGAGCTTGGGACCGCATTGATACCTGAGATACGAAGGCGTTTTCCCGAAGTGGACATTATGATCATCACAGCGGCAACAGAAACCAGGCATTTACAAGAAGCGCTCCGGGCAGGGATATCCCACTATTTGATCAAACCCGTAACGGCTGACAAGTTCAGACAGGTGCTGCTTCAGTATAAAGAAAAAAGGAAGCTGCTTTTGTCTCAGCCGGAGGTCAGCCAATCTTTGATCGATCATATTTTTGGTAACGGTGTGAAGGCATCTTTGCCGGCAGAGGATTTGCCGACAGGCATTAATTCGATTACACTGCGAAAAATTAAGGAAGCGCTTCGGAATGCGTCAGAAGGATTGACAGCGGAAGAGCTTGGTGAAAAAATGGGGGCGTCACGAACGACTGCCCGCCGCTATGCAGAGTACCTTGTGTCAAAGGAAGAAGCAAGAGCCGAGCTTGAGTACGGGATTATCGGCAGGCCGGAGAGAAAATATTATTTGGCGGCGGATTAGATATGAAGAAATGTATGATTCTATTGATTGCGCTATTGCTATTTATGCAGGGTGACATCCGGCAGGCGGCTGCGCCGCGCCTGCCGGACGGGCCGATTGAAATTGTCGTCCCCGCCGAGCCTTCTGGCGGCTGGGATGTCACAGCGCAGGCGATCCAATCCGTTCTGCGGCAGAAGCAGATCGTAAAGGGTGAAGTTCATATCGTCTATAAACCGGGCGGCGGGGGAGATAAAGGCTGGAAGTATGTCAACAAAAGCAGTAAACAGACCATCAGCATGACGTCCAGTTTAATCCTGAGCAATGATCTTCTCGGGCAGAGCAAATTAAAAACGGGCAATTTTACTCCGCTCGCCATTCTTTCTAAGGAATGGCAGACGGTTGCATTGCCAAAAGGATCGGCGTTAGCAAACGGCAAGGATTTGCTGAATGAGATTAAGTTGAACCCCGGCAAGATAAAAATCGGCTTTGCGCCGGGGTTTGGCAATGATGATCAGCTTTCGTTCGTCAGAGCGGCAGATATGTACGGCATTGACCCTTTTCATATTCAGTTTTTGCAGTATGAAAGCAGTGAACAGCTCATTCAGGCGCTGATCAGACATGAAATAGAAGCGGCTTCAATGACACTTTCTGAAGCGAAACCATATGAGCGGCACGGTGATATCACGTTAGCTGCTGTAACGTCTGATAAAAGACTTTCCGGTTTTCCGGACGTACCGACGTGGAAGGAGCAGGGGATCCCGTTTGTGTTTTCTCATTGGAGAGGGATTTTGGGCCCGAAAAACATGTCGGAGGAAGAGATTTCTTATTGGGATCAAGCGCTAAAGAAGGTCACATCTTCGCCCGAGTGGAAGCGGAAAATAAACGAACAGGACTGGGAAAGCTTTTATTTGAACAGCAGGGAAACGAAACGGTTTCTTGAACAGCAATACGCTTTTTATCAAAGCATTATGACAGGAAATTAAAATCCCGGCATGGCCGGGGTTTTCAGCGTGTCGACAAACCCTCGCATTCGTTGTCAGTCCTGCGGTGTTGGTGCTCACGAATTGCCGCATTCGCTGTGCTCCAATGCTCGTCCTTCCTAGACTTCAAAGGTTTTCAATCAATCTGAAGATCCCGGCATGTCCGGGATCTTTTTCGTGTGCCTAAAAATGATCAAAAAGAACAAAACGGTTTTAAAAATTTAAAAATACAAAAGAAACAAATTATTTACTTGTGATTGGTTTTCCCATACGATGGCAAAAAGGCAAGACAAAAAGGGGAATAAGGGAGAAAAAATGTAAGCGGATTCATTTAAGGGGGAATGGATGTGTTAGCAATCTTAGGCTTTCTCATGATGCTCGTATTTATGGCATTGATCATGACAAAACGGCTCTCTGTACTGACAGCGTTAGTTTTGACGCCGATTGTCTTTGCGCTGATCGCCGGATTTGGATTTACTGAAGTCGGGGACATGATGATTTCTGGAATTCAGCAGGTAGCGCCGACTGCGGTCATGATTATGTTTGCGATCTTATATTTTGGAATTATGATTGATACAGGACTGTTTGATCCTGTGGTTGGGAAAATCTTAAGCATGGTCAAAGGCGACCCGCTAAAAATTGTTGTCGGGACCGCGGTTCTGACGATGCTCGTCGCCTTGGACGGGGATGGCTCGACCACGTATATGATTACGACAAGCGCGATGCTTCCGCTCTATCTGCTGCTTGGCATCCGGCCGATTATCCTGGCGGGCATCGCGGGAGTCGGCATGGGGATCATGAACACGATTCCGTGGGGAGGCGCGACGCCGCGGGCGGCGAGTGCGCTGGGGGTCGATCCGGCTGAGCTAACAGGGCCGATGATTCCTGTCATCGCAAGCGGGATGCTTTGTATGGTTGCGGTTGCGTATGTGCTTGGAAAAGCGGAACGAAAACGCCTTGGCGTGATTGAACTGAAACAGCCGGCCAATGCCAATGAACCGGCAGCTGCGGTTGAAGATGACTGGAAACGGCCGAAGCTATGGTGGTTCAATTTATTGTTAACGCTTTCTTTGATAGGATGTTTAGTATCGGGTAAAGTCAGTTTAACCGTACTGTTTGTCATTGCGTTCTGTATTGCACTGATTGTGAATTATCCAAACCTTGAGCATCAGAGACAGCGCATCTCGGCACATTCCACCAACGTGCTTGCGATTGGCTCCATGATTTTTGCCGCGGGGGTTTTTACGGGGATTTTGACAGGCACCAAAATGGTTGATGAAATGGCGATTTCGCTCGTGTCTATGATTCCAGAACAAATGGGCGGGCTGATCCCGGCGATTGTGGCCTTAACAAGCGGCATTTTCACATTCCTGATGCCGAATGACGCGTATTTCTACGGGGTGCTGCCGATTTTATCAGAAACGGCTGTCGCATACGGTGTGGATAAAGTGGAAATTGCCAGAGCCTCTATCATCGGCCAGCCCATTCATATGCTGAGCCCGCTTGTCCCATCCACTCATTTGCTTGTCGGACTTGTCGGGGTTTCTATTGACGATCATCAAAAATTCGCATTGAAGTGGGCGGTTCTCGCAGTCATCGTCATGACGGCTATTGCTCTATTGATAGGCGCGATCTCTATTTCCGTATGATAATTCAGGCGTAATGACACACTAATGGCATACAACTTACCGGAGGTGTCATCATGAGTGATCCTTATATGCCGATGACTTCAGTCAGGAGCGGAACGGGGTTCGAAGCGGCAAAAGGGGTGCACGGCCTGACCGTGCAAATTGCGAATGTCTATTTTATTCAGCTGCCTTCTGAACCTCACTCATTTGTTTTAATTGATGCCGGCATGCCCCAATCAGCCGGCATGATTGTCAATGAAGCCAAACAAAGATTCGGTGATGATTTTCAGCTGAAGGCGATTATCCTCACACACGGGCACTTTGATCATATCGGGGCGATAGAGGAGATCCTTGAGCATTGGGATGTTCCTGTCTATGTCCATTCTCGGGAAATGCCTTATGTAACAGGTAAAGAGGATTATCCTCCGGCTCGTCCTGACAGCAAGAGCGGGCTGGTCGCCAAGCTGTCGCCGCTGTTTCCCCGGCATTCTATCGATATTTCCTCACATGTGCAGGCACTGCCGGAAGACGGCTCCGTTCCGTATCTTGACGAGTGGATGTGGATCGCGACACCGGGTCACACACCCGGCCATATTTCGTTATTCCGCGAGGACGGGCGCGTGCTTGTGGCAGGCGATGCTGTCATTACAGTGGAACAGGAGAAAATGGCGGACGTCTTGATTCAAAAACAGGAGCTCCATGGGCCGCCGGCTTATTTCACACCTGACACAGAGACGGCTGCCAAATCCATTCAGAAGCTTGCCGGCCTGGAACCGGAAGCACTGCTGACAGGGCACGGCATACCGATGACCGGCAAAAACTTTCGCAGTGACCTAACTGAATTGGCAAATCGCTTATTATCTCTTTGACACCCGCATACGCGGGTGTTTTTTATTGTTTTCCAAGATGATACAGAAAAATCATTTGTCTTCCCGCTTAAAAACGATACAATGAAAAGCATGAATGCATTTGAAGGGGAGAGTTTGTTGGAAGAAAAAGAAATACTCTGGAACGAAGCGAAAGCATTTATTGCCGCATGCTATCAGGAATTGGGAAAGGAGGAGGAAGTGAAAGACCGTCTCGATGATATTAAAAGTGAAATTGACCGGACAGGAAGCTATGTACATACGAAGGAAGAGCTTGAGCACGGAGCGAAAATGGCTTGGAGAAACAGCAACCGCTGCATCGGCAGATTGTTCTGGAATTCGCTGAATGTCATCGACAGACGTGACGTCCGGACGAAGGAAGATGTGCGAGACGCCCTCTTTCATCACATTGAAACCGCCACCAATAACGGGAAAATCAGGCCGACCATTACGATTTTTCCTCCGGAAGAGAAAGGTGAAAAGCAAGTCGAGATTTGGAATCATCAGCTGATCCGTTACGCTGGATATGAATCAGACGGAGAAAGAATCGGCGACCCGGCTTCCCGTTCCCTGACCGCAGCCTGCGAAGAGCTCGGCTGGCGCGGAGAGCGAACGGATTTTGACCTGCTGCCGCTCATGTTTCGCATGAAAGGCGATAAAGAGCCGGTCTGGTATGACCTGCCGCGTTCACTTGTGATCGAGGTGCCAATCACACATCCGGACATCGAAGCGTTTTCTGATCTGGAGCTGAAATGGTACGGGGTGCCGATTATTTCTGATATGAAGCTTGAGGTCGGGGGCATTCATTATAATGCCGCGCCATTTAACGGCTGGTATATGGGCACGGAAATCGGAGCGAGAAACCTGGCAGATGAAAAACGATATGACAAGCTCAAAAAAGTGGCGTCCATTATTGGCATTTCTACTGATTACAATACGGAACTATGGAAGGATCAAGCGCTTGTTGAATTGAATAAAGCCGTGCTGCACTCGTATAAAAAGCAAGGTGTCAGCATTGTTGACCATCATACGGCCGCAAGCCAATTTAAACGGTTTGAAGAACAGGAGGAAGAAGCGGGCAGAAAGCTGACGGGGGATTGGACGTGGCTGATTCCGCCGATTTCACCCGCTGCCACTCATATCTTCCACCGTTCCTATGACAACTCAATCGTTAAGCCGAATTACTTTTATCAGGATAAGCCTTACGAGTGAACAATGGAAAATCGATGATGGCCTTCAAGGCTTCGGGATTCAGTGACAGAGATGTCGGAAACCTTTGAGAAAGGGCTGCCTTTCTTTACGGCCTCAAGAAACGATTGTAAGGCGTTTTCCGGGCCTTCTGCCAAAATCTCGACACAGCCGTCATCACGGTTTTTGACCCAGCCGGCCAGTTTTCGCTTATCGGCTTCTATTTGAACAAAATAGCGAAAGCCTACACCTTGAACCCGGCCGTCTGCAACGATTCGGTATTGAAGCATATAAAAACCACCTTTTCTTTTTATGATAATCAATCATTTTACAACCTGTAAAGGGGATGTGTTTGTATGAAACCAGCGCATTATTCAGTTCTTTCTCTTAATCTGGGAAAGCCGCAGACGCTTGAATATGACGGAAAGAAAATCGAAACCGGCATCATGAAGCGGCCGGCTGATTCCGCAGTTATGCTGTATCGGGAGAATTTTGAAGGGGACGGACAGGCGGACCTCGTCAATCACGGCGGACCGGATAAGGCTGTCTGTGTCTACCCGGCAGCGCATTATCCGTTTTGGGAAGAGTTCCTCTCAAGACCGCTGCCCAGCGCCGCATTTGGTGAAAATTTGACGGTCGCGGGCCTGACCGAGGAGAACGTTTGCATCGGGGATGTGTTCCAGCTTGATGAAGCTGTTGTTCAGGTCAGCCAGCCGCGCCAGCCGTGTGTAAAGCTGGCGAAAAAGTTTGGCGTAAAGGAAATGGTGCTGAAGGTTCAGCAAACCGGCTATACCGGCTTTTATTTTCGCGTTTTGGAAGAGGGCAGGGTGGCTCCCGGCGCTGCACTTGAATTGCTGTCCAAAGGCGAGAAAGACATATCAGTCCAATTTGCAAACCGAATCAACTACCATGATGCAAAAAATCTCGCTGCCATTGAACGGATTTTAAGTGAAAACGCACTGTCGGAAAGCTGGAGATCGTCCTTTATGAAAAAAAGGGACAGGCTACTGCCGGTTGAATAGAAAAAAAGCCGCGCATATCAACGTGCGCGGCTTTTACTTGTTTAAGATTGTTTTTTCTTTGTTTCCAGCAGGTTGGCAAGAAAATAGGTTTTATAGCTTTGAAGCTTTCTTCCTTCATGGTGCGTGATCCCCTGCTTTTTTAATTCTGCCACATACCAGCCTTTACTGCCGTAATGCATATCAGAAAACTCCTTTCCCTATCTCTCCCAATGGAGAGGATTTTACCAAACGATTGGCATTGTAACATCCATAAAAAGATGCTGAAAAGAGGTACGGGAAAAACTGAGCCTTTCGCACTAACTGTACGAATGTTCTTCTGAATGTATATGCGGAGCAAAAGCTGAATATGATTTAATGGCCGGTTAGTTTCATCATGACAACGCCAAATGTCATAATGCTGAACACAATGCCGATATATGTGAGCATTCCGTTTTTTTTCTTCACGCCGTAAACGGTTATCATCATGCCTTCAATAAAGAAAATAATGCCGAAAATAATAAACCACATGCAAATAAAGGCTCCTTTCACAGACATAATAGTAGTGTAGCATATCTGGAAGAGCCGGGCTGTGACAATATCAAGAAAGCCGGGCAGCATATGCGCCCGGCTCGTGTGTTTATTGTTTATCAACCAATTTGACCAGCAGCTGTGCCAAATGTTTTTTCTCATCTTCGTCCGCAACGCTCCAAAGCTCTTGCAGCAGCATTTCTTCACTGTTTTGCGGCTCTTCATGTTTCGCGAGGTAGTCTCCCAGGATCGCGGCGCTTTTCACAAGCTTGCCGTCATCCAATCCCAGCTTTTTGCCTCGGTTCACTTGTTTGCTCAGGTAGTCTTTAAATTCCTCAAAGTCTTTTAAAATCTCTTCTTTTGTTGTGCCGTGCATGGCATCCATTTCGTTTTCAATTTGGATTTTTTCTTGATCTCTGTTCATTGCAATACCTCCTCCTGCTGAATAGTGATGTTTTACCTGTAATTGGAGGAGGTCAAACCTTCCGGCAGCCCGGAATGTGTTTTACAGTTTTGTCAGGATAATCGGCTCGTCTTTTGTGATGACGATCGTGTGTTCAACTTGGGCAACCATGCTTTTATCCGGCGTCTTGAACGTCCAGCCGTCTCCAGCTTCAACAATCGTTTCCGCTTTCGTGGAAATAAACGGCTCAAGCGCGATGACTGTGCCGTTTTTGAAGAGCGCGTTATCAAACGGATCATAATAGTTCATGATGTGGTTTGGCGCCTCATGCAGGCTTCTGCCGATTCCGTGTCCGGTCAGGGTTTTGATGACGGTAAAGCCTTGAGAACGTGCCTCATGATAAACGGCTCTTCCGATTTGGTTTTGGCGCTTGCCTGCTTTTGCCTGCTGCAGCCCTTTTTGAAAAGCGTCTTCCGCGCATTGGCAAAGCTTATGAAGGCGTTCTTCTCCGTCACCGAGCACAAATGAGATGCCTGTGTCGGAATAAAAGCCGCCAAATTCAGCGGAGATGTCAATGTTGACAAGATCCCCTGCTTTTAAGATTTTAGAAGTGCTTGGAATGCCGTGAGCCACTTCATCATTTACACTGATGCATGTCACGCCCGGAAAGTCGTATTCTTTTTCTGGAGCTGAAACGGCGCCGTGCTCATCAAGCACCGCTTTTCCGATCAGGTCAAGGTCTTTTGTGCTCATGCCGGGCTCTGCTTTCCGTTTCATTTCTTCACGCGCCAGCGCGACGATTCTTCCGATTTTTTTCAGGCCTTCTAATTCTTGATCGTTTGTTACAATCATCTGTCATTCCCGCTTTCTTTTTAAATAATCTAGCTTAAGCTTACCACAACTGCCTTAAAAATAGGAAACACACGGACCTGGGAAAAAAGAAATACCCCGGGAAAATTGGTATAGATCACTAGATATCCCATATGGTATATTTGAAAAAAAAGGGTATGAGGGGGATGGGTATGCTTTCATTTTTACAAAAGCTTGGCAAGTCATTTATGCTCCCGATTGCGGTTCTGCCTGCGGTTGGAATTATCCTTGCGCTTGGCAGGGAGGATGTTTTTAATATTCCGTTTGTCTATCAAGCAGGGACGGCGGTTTTTGATCATCTGCCGCTTATTTTCGCGATTGGTATTGCCATCGGCATTTCAAAGGACAGCAATGGAGCCGCGGGTTTATCAGGGGCAATATCGTATCTGATGCTTGATGCGGCGACAAAGACAATTGATAAAACAAACAACATGGCGGTATTTGGGGGAATCGTTGCCGGATTAATTGCCGGTTACACTTATAACCGTTTCAAGGATACAAAGCTGCCTGAATATCTTGGATTCTTCAGCGGCAGACGGCTTGTGCCGATTATAACAGCCATTATTACGATTATTTTAGCCGGCATATTCGGAGCCGTCTGGCCGCCGATTCAATCGGGCATTAACGCGTTTGGGGAATGGATGCTTGGGCTCGGCGGCATCGGGGCTGGCATATTCGGCTTGTTCAACAGGCTGTTAATTCCGCTTGGCCTTCACCACGTGCTGAACAATATTTTCTGGTTCCAGTTCGGAGAATATAACGGAGTGACAGGAGATCTGGCGCGCTTCTTCGCGAAAGATCCGACTGCGGGCACATATATGACAGGATTCTTCCCAATCATGATGTTCGGTCTTCCGGCGGCGTGTTTGGCTATGGTTGTAACTGCAAAGCCGTCAAAACGGAAAGCGACGGCGGGAATGATGATCGGGTTTGCCCTGACTGCGTTTATCACAGGGATTACGGAGCCGATTGAGTTTGCATTTATGTTTTTATCTCCGCTTTTATACGCTGTTCACGCGGTCTTAACCGGGCTGTCTTTATTTATCGTCAACTGGCTCGGCATCCGTTCAGGTTTTTCTTTCTCAGCCGGAGCCATTGATTATGTGCTCAGCTACGGAATCGCGGAAAAACCGCTGCTTCTGCTTTTTGTAGGTATATGCTATGCGGCAGTATACTTTATTGTGTTTTATGTACTGATTAAGGCATTGAATTTAAAAACGCCGGGACGGGAAGATGATGACATTGATGAAGTGCTGGATGAAAACACCGTTCAGGATGTCAATGAAAACATCATGCTGAAAGGGCTCGGAGGAAAAGAAAACCTTCAAACCATTGATCATTGCGCCACAAGGCTGAGGCTGACTGTGAAGGATACCGCTTTAGTAAATGAAGCGCTGCTCAAGAAAGCAGGCGCAAAAGGAGTCGTCAAATCAGGCGGGCAATCGGTTCAAGTGATCATTGGGCCGAATGTTGAATTTGCGGCGGAGGAATTGAGGGCTGCGGTGAAATAAAAAAAGCAGAGAGGCTAGCCTCTCTGCTTTTTCTTATTTATCTTCATCATCTGTTGACGTTTCGGAAGAATCCTCGCTATGTTTTGTGTAATCATAATCGGAAGGATTCACCTTCGTAAAGCCTTTTGGCTCATAGAAACGCAGCAGGTCTCCGTTTATGATTTTATCGGACATTTCAAGTTCCTTCTTGACGAGTGAGTCTTCTGACTTGTCGACTTCAGATTCATCAAGCTCTTTTCCGGTTTTCGTATCGTAATACTTGCCGGATACTTTCGTGTACTTCGGTGAAATAAAGTCTCCGTTACGGAACGGAATCACTTCACGGTGTTCTTTAGATAAAATATCAGAACCGGACATCAGATAGTCTTTCGTATCCACTCCGAGCAAATGCAGAATGGTCGGAGCCACATCGACGTCTCCGGCATATTTATGAACTTTTTCGCCCTTCACGCCGGCAGCGTGGATAAAGAGCGGCACCCGTTGAAGCTGGGTGTTGTCATAATCAGTGATTTCATCCTTGCCAAGCACTTTGGCCATCGCTTTATTGTGGTTTTCAGAGATACCGTAGTGGTCTCCGTACATCACGATAATCGATTTATCATATAACCCGTCTTTTTTCAGGTCATTGAAGAATTGTTCAATGGACTGATCAAGGTAATGGGCTGACTGGAAGTAGTTGTTGACGACAGAATCGCCAAAGTCTCCAGCCGGGAAGTCTGTATCGCCCTCATCCATTCCGAACGGGAAGTGGTTGGACAGGGTAATGAACTTCGTATAGAACGGCTGCGGCAGGCTTTCTAACAGCGGCATTGATTCTTTGAAGAACGGTTTGTCTTTCATGCCATAGTTTTTCGTGTTTTCTTCGTTCATGTCATAGTAGGCAGAATCGAAGAACTTATCGATGCCTTCCGCTTTGTACATTTCGTTACGGTTCCAGAACGTCTGCGTGTTTCCGTGGAACGCGGCAGATGTGTAATTCTTAGATTTCAGAATCGCCGGAACGGATTGAAGCGTGTTTTGCGCTTTGTTTACGAAAACTGAACCTTGAGCCAGCGGGTACAGAGAGTTTTCCATCATAAATTCCGCATCGGATGTTTTACCTTGTCCCGTTTGGTGGAAAAAGTTATCAAAGTAGAACGTTTCGTTATCATGCGCCAGTTTATTTAAGAACGGTGTGACTTCTTTGCCGTCAATTTTATAGTCGATGATAAATGACTGCAAAGATTCAAGTGAAACGTAAATCACGTTTTTTCCTTCCGCTTTGCCGAAATACACGTTATTCGGCACGTCATAATTGGCTTTCATGTAGTTTTCAACGTCCGTTACGTCGCTGGAATCGGCAAGCGCGCGCTGGCTGTTGGATTTGATATTCTGCACAGCGTCATAAATCGTGAAATTGTACGTTCCCAAGTATTTCACAAGATAGTTTCGGTCGAATGATCTTGTCAGCAATTCAGGGCGGTCTGATTCCGCAACTGCCAAGTTGATTAAGAACACAAGAATCGAAGACGCAAGAACGATTCGGAACGATTTTTTGCTGGACGTTTCGGCAGGCTTGTTCACTTTGATCGCCAAGATGATTAGAATAATCGTATCGATAAAGTAAAAGGCGTCAGTCGGTCTCATCAGCGAAAATGCGCTGTCACCGAGTTGGCCGCCGTTTGTTTTAGCCTGCATCATGACCGGAATTGTAATAAAATCATTGAAAAATCTGTAGTACACAATGTTTGCGTACAGTAAAAAAGACATTAAAAAATGAATCACTATAATGGCTGTCTGCTGTAGTTTTTTCTTGAACAAGAGTCCAAAGCCAAGAAAGAACAAGCTTGAGCTGAGAGGATTCACAAAAAGCAATATTTTTTGTATCGTGTTGTCTATTCCTAAGTTGAAGTTCAGGACATAACCGACATACGTTTTGACCCATAACAGGACGACCGCGATTAAGAAGAAGGCCAGTCCTCTTTCTTTTATAAATGTTTTCATTGTTACACTCCTTTTTTCCGATCACAGTTCGAGCGAAACGATAGAAAAAACGAACGTATCCAATATAACACGAATCAGCGGATTAGAAAAGTGAAAATAGCACGATGGAGAAAGTGACGAAAAACCCTGTCGAATCAACGTTTCGCCTTCATATTGCCAAATGTAAAATAAGGATTCTTTCTAGAAATTAAGGAATAAAATGGTACTTAGGCGGTTGTATGATAAAATAAAAGGAATAGATGAAAAGAGGTGGAATGATGGATTTTTCCCATATTGTGTCTGAAGACAAAATTAAGCGCGCCATCAAAGACGGAGAATTTGAAAACCTTCCGGGAATGGGAAAGCCGCTGCCAAAAGATGACGCGGCACACTTGCCGGAATCGCTCCGCATGGGTTACCGTATGTTGAAAAATGCGGGAATGGCAGAGGATGAGGGCGCGCTCAAAAAAGAGCTCATGACCATCGACCATTTAATCCAAAAGTGCTATGACGAGAAAGAACGCGAGCATTTAATCAGAAAAAAAGTGAAAAGCAGATGATGCTTGATAAGCTTGTCGACAAAAAAGGCATGTTTTCAAAGCCGGCGTCTGCTTTTTATAAGAATAAAGTATATGACCGGCTTGGACGAAACAGACCTTCTTCCAGCTGATTTTTCTTGTCTGAAGGGTGGCGTTTGATAAAAGCCATCCTCTTTTTATTCCATTGGTCTCTTTGTTTAAAAGGTTTATATTTATCCGTCTGTGGGGAAATGACTCATAAACGAAAAAGGGTGATGGGATGGAACAACTATTGGAATGGGTAACGCGTATTTCTGATTGGCTATGGGGCCCGCCGCTAATCATCTTGCTGACTGGAACTGGATTGTACTTCACCATTTTGCTGAAATGTTTTCAATTTCGCTATCCTTTATACATTTTGAAACAGACAATCGGCAGCGTAGGAAAAAAGCCAAGAGGAGAGGGCACAGTCACACCGCTGCAGGCATTGACATCAGCTCTGAGCTCAACAATCGGAGCGGCCAACATTGTCGGTGTGCCTGCCGCAATAATGTTTGGCGGACCCGGAGCGGTTTTTTGGATGTGGCTAATTGCCTTATTTGCGATGGCGATTAAGTTTTCTGAAAGTGTGCTTGCTGTTCATTACAGAGAAAAAAATGAGCGGGGAGAATTTGTCGGGGGACCGATGTATTACATAACAAAAGGGCTGCGCATGAAATGGCTCGGCGTATTTTTCTCCGTTGCGCTAATCGTGGAGCTTGTCCCGAGCATTATGGTTCAGGGGAATTCGGTTTCAGTCTCGCTTGCCGAAACGTTTTCTTTCAATAAAATATACGCGGGGATCGCCATTGCGTTTTTGATCGGGTTAGTGGTCATAGGAGGGGTCAAGCGGATCGGAAAAGTAACGGAGTTTGTCGTGCCGCTTATGGCAGGGGCATACGCAGGAGCGGGCCTCCTGATTGTTCTCATGAATCTGTCATCAGTCCCGGCGTTTTTCTCTCTTATCTTTTCGAATGCGTTTACCTCTTCTTCAGCAGTTGGGGGGTTCGCAGGTGCTGCGCTTGCTGAGACTGTTCGCTGGGGATTTGCCCGCGGGCTGTATTCTAATGAAGCCGGAATGGGAACGGCCCCGATTGCACATGCGGCGGCTATGACTGATCACCCTGTGAGGCAGGGGTTCTGGTCTGTGATCGGCATTGTCATTGACACCTTGATCATCTGCACGACTACAGCTTTTGTCGTCCTTGCATCCGGTGTCTGGACAGGGAAGAACGCCTTAAATGACCCGGCAGCATTGACGACGGCTGCATTTCAGCACTATTTCGGTTCTGGCGGAGGCTACTTCGTTTCGATTTCCCTCGTTTTCTTTGTTGTTTCGACCATTATGGTTGTCATTTTTTACGGCGTTAAGCAAGCTGAATTTCTGTTCGGGCGGCTGGCAGGACATGTGCTCAAATTCGTTTATTTAGCGGCTATTATCATAGGTGCCGCAGGCGGAGCAAAAGCCATCTGGGGCTTTCTGGACTTAGCATTAGCTTTTATTCTCGTTCCAAATGTGATTGCGCTGTTGTTATTGAGCAAAAAGGTTAAAGCCCTATATACCGAATTTTTCACATCTGAACAGTATTATCTTAAAGATAGAAGAAAAACGAAACAAAACCCGGTTTATCAGACAAAAGAAGCCAAAAATTCTTAGTGCTTTGCTTTGGCGCCGAACATCGCTTTCGTTTTCATGATCAAATAGATGAATAAAGGCAGCAAAAGGGAAATCACTACATTAATGATCGGCTTTACTCTGTTAAAGTCGATCAGCTGATTTGTATTGAGGAAGAACCAAAAGCTGCATACGAGCGTAAACATGCCGGTTGGTGTATACATGGCTTTCAGGTCGATTTTTGAATGCAGGAAGGAAAACCCGTATACCACAATATAAAGCGAACCGGCTATCTTCACCATAATGACCGGAATCCATAAGGCCGCGATGACCAGGTCCGAACGATCCAGAAAATCCGTAATGCGGATCTGCCTGATCACCATATAGGCCGGATCAAAGAAAGTAGATGTCAGGTTTGGGCCAAAGACAGAAATTGAAGAAAATAACATGACGGCCAGCAAAAAAGCTCCCAGCAGGATCGCGATAATGGAATGTTTCAGCGGGAGACTCCTGCTTGAGAAGAGGAGCGGAAGGATGATCAATTCCCCCATTGTCCCAAACGCATAAAAGCCTGATTGAAGGTATTGGATCGGTCCTTGAAAGACCGGTGTCAAGTTTTGCAGCTCAATTTGTGTGGCCAGCGTAAATGGAAGAAACAAGACCAGAGTGCCGAATGGAAATAAAAAAATCTGCGCCATTCTGGCTAACGTTTCTTTCCCTTCTCTGGCAATACATATCGCAACAAAGATAATAACCCCGCCAAGCACGGTCATCGGTGTTCTCGGGAGAAATAAAATGTTAATCAAATTGATAAAAAAACGGATATCATGAGCGTTGATTAACAGGAAATACAAAGAAAACAGAAAAATGATAAATCGGCCGGCGATTGGCGAGGAATCGCTCAGGAGCTCATAAACATTTTTATCCTGATGCTTTTTCATCAGCCTGTGCATGAGCCAGAGCACCGGAATCACAATCATAACGCCGAGGATGTAGCTGTGCCAGGCGTTTTGTTTTGCCGATTCGATCATGAGGATTGGAGCATGCTTCAATCCGACCGCTAACGTATAAAGCGCTCCGAAAAATAATCCTTGATATGAAGAGGTCTTATTCATAAAGCACGTCCTTTCTTTCATGTTCAAAACCGAATATATTTAAACAGGTGTCCCAGCCGAGGCAGCAGGGGATTCACTCTCATATAAATCCACAGAAAAGCACTTCCTGCAATCAGCAGGCTGAAGGCCCATTTTGTTGCAGTGTTGGCGGAACGAAAATTCCTCCATTCATATGCGTAAATCGCAATGCACACAATCACTGTCTGCAGAATATAACTGATCATCCGACGCACCTCCATTAATGGCTGATCGTTTTATACAAGACGCCGCCTTGCTCAATCGTCACAATGGGAAGGACATGAATCTCCATATCCTTGTAGACATCATCCCATTTCTTGCTCCGCATATTCTTCGTAATGGCCATGCTTCTTATCATTCGGTCTTGAAAGCCGGCCGGGTCCGCTTTTCGCTTTTGCAGCCGGTGAACGGTGCTGATCACGTCTTCCTTTATAGCCCTGTTTAAAGCTTTTTGTATGATGTAAAATTGGTCATTTTCTCTTGTCTCATAGGTGGATTGGTTTTCCATAATAATTCCTTTGGCTCTGATCTCGATTGTCACCGACAGCTTTCCGTTTTTTTCAGCCGCATGAAAGGATGCGTTGGACTTTTGAAGCTGAATGGACGCTTTCCCCATTTGATTCGGCAGGTCTAATATGAACTCCGGCTGACGGGCTTGATTCAGCAAAATCAGAGCCGCTGTCATGTGTTCATCTTTGAAAATATCCACTAATTTGTCACTTTTAAAGATGGCAAGTCCGTCAATTTTTAGATTTGATTTCCCTTTCCCGCCGGGCTTTGTTTTAGATGCGGTGATGACTGGCGCATACGCATCGCTGCCTTTTTCTAATAGGTCGGACATGAATCTGCTTAAAAAAACGGGGCGGTTCGTCGCCATAATGGCCAGCTCCCGAATCATCTCCGCAGGAAACTGTTCAAGCTGCACATCGGTGTTTAAAATGTCCCGCGCTTCTCCCCGGCTGACTAAAATGAGCGCCGTTAATCTGTTTTGCGGATTTCGCGTTAAAATATCAAAGACTGGGGCGACGCCTTCTCTCGCCATCTCTTCTCCAATAACGACCGTACGCCTGTGGGATGTATTGATCGTCCGGGACAAGGAGGTTTGCAGCTTGTTGTTCGCTTCCTTGATCGTGGTGCCGGAAGCTGAATCAACGTACCATGTTTTTGAACCGGCAGTTCCTCCTCCTCCCCCTGTTTGTCCGCCTAATTGGCCAACCAAGGGAATCTGCAGGGCCACCCGATACTGATCTTTTTTCTTATCAATGGCTGAGCTGACAACAAATGCGATATCGTTGATTTCTGTCCGGTCCCAGCACCCCGCCAGAAGCATACAAAAAAGAAGCGGCGCAACACACTTATATATTGTTTTCTTCATCTTGAGGGTCCTCTCTTTTTGCTCCCTTCTGTCCGTTGCCGCGCGAATATGTGCCCGGTCTTCTGATCATCGTCCACCAAGGCGCCCGGACTAAAATATCTTTTACTTCATCACGTTTAAACGGAGATATCCCTGATAAATAAGGAATGCCGAAAGATTGCAGCTTGCATAAATGAAGCACTAAAATAATGGTGCCGAGCATAATGCCGAATATCCCGAAAATGCTTGCCAGAATCATAAGCGGAAAACGAAGCATCCTGATAGAGATGGCTAAATTAAAGCGCGGAATGGTAAATGACGCGATCCCAGTTAACGATACGATGATCACCATAGGGGCAGACACGATTCCCGCTTCAACGGCGGCCGTCCCGATGACAAGGGCGCCGAGAATGCTGACGGTCTGGCCGATGGTTTTCGGCAGGCGCACTCCCGCTTCACGGAGAGCCTCAAAGGAAATTTCCATAATCAATGCTTCCACGATGGCAGGGAAAGGAATCGGTTCACGGGCAGATGCTACGCTGAACATTAAGTTTGTCGGCATTAAGTCCTGATGGTATGTAATAACGGCGACATAAATAGCCGGCAAATAAAGAGCAACGAATAAAAACATATAGCGAAGCCAGCGGATCAAGTTAGACATCAAATAGCGCTCATAGTAATCTTCACTGGCCTGCATCAGCTGCCAAAACGTAATCGGCCCTGTTAAGACAAAAGGCGTATTATCTGTGAAAATGGCGAATCGGCCTTCGAGAAGCTGGGCGGCGACAGTATCCGGCCTTTCCGTATATTGCAGCTGGGGGAAGGGCGAGTAGGTGTCGTCTTCGATAAACTCCTCAATATATCCGCTTTCTAACACCGAATCAATCTTGATGTTTTTGATTCTTTTTTTCACTTTGTCAATCACTTTTGGGTCGGCAAGACCGTCAATATAGGACAAGACAATATCGGTTTTGGTTTTCGTGCCGATTTTAAAAGAGATCATTTTAAGCTGAAGCGTTTTGACGCGAAAGCGCACAAGAGCGGTATTGACCCTGAGGCTTTCAGTAAAGCCCTCTCTCGATCCTCTGATGGTCGATTCTGTGATCGGTTCTTCAATGCTTCTTCTTTGGCCGCCTTTTATTTTTAAGATCAGGCATTTTGAATGCCCCTCGGCAAATAAAACCGCGTTTCCCTCAATGATAGATTCAGCCACTTTGCTTACACTTGTTTCTGATGCAACGCTTGAAATCGATAGTGTATTTTGCAGCGCTTCCTCATGTTCATCTATCTGATCTGTCAGGTGCTTCAAGAAAGGACGGAGGGCGTGATCCTGAATATGTTCAGATTTTACAATTCCTTCGATATAAACAATAAATCCGCACAGCCTGTTTCCGAAGTCAAATTGTCTAAATACGATGTCTGAGCAGCCTTCTGTTAATAAAGTCAGATTTTCGAGGTTTTCCTTCAAATCGGAAGAGATCGGTCTGTCCTGATTGTCTTCAAGCTCTTTGATGAGCTGAAGCGCTTTGTCGCGTTTATTCATGAGGCTCACCCTGCTTTTTCAATGTCTTATACTGAAGTGCTTGTGACTTTTAGGGTAACCTTGTCTGTTTTAGATATTCCTGGTCTAGGATGAAAGCGCTATAAAAAATTGTTGACTACATGTATATACAGGAATACAATATAATCATAAGTTGTATATACAAGTTATCAAACGGATACGGAGGGGTTGGCATGGGGGAACTGAACAAATCGGCACGGCAGATTGTCGAAGCAGTCGGCGGTGCCGAAAATATTGCAGCGGCAACTCATTGTGTGACACGTTTGCGTTTTGCATTGATAGATGAAAGCAAAGTTGACCAAGAAGTGCTTGATCAAATTGACGTTGTAAAGGGGTCGTTTTCAACAAACGGGCAATTTCAGGTTGTGATCGGCCAGGGAACGGTCAACAAAGTATATGCAGAATTGGTCAAGGAAACGGGGATAGGCGAGTCAACAAAGGACGAAGTGAAGAGGGCGTCAGAAAAAAATATGAATCCTTTGCAGCGTACTGTGAAAACGCTTGCAGATATTTTTATTCCGATATTGCCTGCGATTGTCACGGCGGGTCTCTTGATGGGGATCAATAACATTTTAACGGCGCAAGGCATTTTCTTCAGCGCGAAATCGATTGTGCAGGTCTATCCGCAGTGGGCGGATCTCGCAAATATGATTAACCTGATTGCAGGCACGGCCTTTACATTTCTGCCTGCGTTAATTGGCTGGTCTGCCGTCAAACGGTTCGGCGGGAATCCGCTCCTTGGGATTGTGCTCGGCGTGATGCTCGTGCATCCTGACTTGCTGAATGCGTGGGGATATGGAGCTGCGGAACAAAGCGGAAAAATTCCGGTATGGAATTTGTTCGGCCTTGAGGTGCAGAAAGTCGGCTATCAGGGACAGGTGCTACCGATTTTGCTGGCTTCCTATATGCTGGCGAAGATTGAAATGTTTTTAACAAAGCGAACACCTGAAGGCATACAGCTGCTCGTTGTCGCTCCGATTACGCTTCTCGTCACAGGCTTTGCCTCTTTTATTATTATCGGCCCGGTTACATTCGCGATCGGAAACGTACTGACTTCGGGACTTATCTCGGTGTTCGGCTCTTTTGCCGCACTGGGCGGTTTGTTATATGGGGGCCTCTACTCGGCACTGGTGATTACAGGCATGCATCACACGTTTCTTGCAGTCGACCTGCAGCTCATCGGCTCAAAGCTCGGCGGCACGTTTTTATGGCCGATGCTGGCGCTTTCTAATATCGCACAAGGTTCAGCTGCGCTGGCCATGATGTTTATCGTGAAGGATGAGAAACAAAAAGGCCTTTCCCTTACATCAGGGATTTCTGCTTATCTCGGCATTACAGAGCCTGCTATCTTCGGCGTGAATCTTCGATATAAGTTCCCATTTATCATTGCGATGATCAGCTCAGGGCTTGCCGGGATGTATATTTCTTCTCAAGGTGTGCTGGCAAGCTCCGTCGGTGTCGGCGGCGTGCCGGGGATTTTCTCAATCATGAGCCAGTACTGGGGCGCGTTTGCGATCGGGATGGCGATTGTATTGATTGTGCCGTTTGCCGGAACATACGCGTATGCCAGATTGAAACGAAAATAACCAATGGGGAGCGGGGCGTGTTTTTACGTTCCCTTTTCCCGTTTTTATTTTACAAAACGGTGGTGGAGACAGATGAAAACAGAACAAACGCCATGGTGGAAAAAAGCTGTGGTCTATCAAATTTATCCGAAAAGCTTTAACGATACGACGGGAAACGGTGTCGGCGATCTGAACGGCATTATTGAAAAGCTGGATTACTTAAAAACACTTCAGGTGGATGTGCTTTGGCTGACGCCGATTTATGATTCTCCACAGCATGATAATGGGTATGATATCCGTGACTATTACTCGATCTATCCTGAATACGGAACGATGGAGGACTTTGAGCGCCTGCTGTCCGAAGCGCATAAAAGAGACTTGAAAGTCGTCATGGATCTTGTCGTCAATCATACATCAACAGAGCACAAATGGTTTCAAGAGGCGATTTCGTCAAAAGACAGCCCGTACCGTGATTTTTATATATGGAAAAATCCGCAGGGAAACGGTTCTGTTCCGACAAACTGGAAGTCGAAATTCGGCGGCTCCGCATGGGAGCTTGACGAAGCATCGGGCCAATACTATTTGCATCTGTTTGATGTGACGCAGGCTGATTTGAATTGGGAAAATGAAAAGGTCAGAAAGCAGGTCTATGACATGATGCATTTTTGGTTTGAAAAGGGAATAGACGGCTTCAGGCTTGATGTCATCAACTTGATTTCTAAAGACCAGCGCTTTCCGGATGCGGAAGACGGAGACGACGGCCGTTCCTATTACACTGACGGGCCGCGGGTGCACGAATATCTGCATGAAATGAACGAAAAGGTGTTTTCACATTATGACAGTATGACGGTCGGTGAGATGTCTTCAACGAAGGTAGACCATTGCATCCGGTATACAAATCCCGCAAATAAAGAACTCGATATGACGTTCAGTTTCCATCATCTCAAGGTTGATTATCCAAACGGTGAAAAATGGGCTTTGGCGCCGTTTGACTTTTTGAAGCTAAAGGAGATCTTATCAGAGTGGCAGACGGGGATGCACGCCGGAGGGGGATGGAACGCTCTGTTTTGGTGCAATCACGATCAGCCACGCGTTGTATCGAGATATGGAAATGATGGCGCGTACAGGGTGAAATCGGCGAAAATGCTCGCCACCACCATTCATATGATGCAGGGCACGCCTTATATTTATCAGGGCGAGGAGCTGGGAATGACCAATCCGAAGTTTGAGGACATCAGCTCCTATCGGGATGTCGAATCGCTGAACATGTACCGCGCCTTCAAGAAAAAAGGGATGGCTGACCAAGAGATCACTGCGATTTTACAGGCGAAATCCCGTGACAATTCCAGAACGCCTGTCCAGTGGAATGATACGGAGAATGGCGGTTTTACAACGGGCACGCCATGGATACCGGTTGCCGCTAACTATCGAAAAATCAATGCCGAAGCCGCGCTGAAGGATCAGAACTCGGTGTTTTACCATTATCAAAAACTGATTCAGATTCGAAAAACGTATGACATTGTGACAGAGGGAGCGTATGAGTTAATCGCAAAGGATGACCCGAACGTTTTTGCGTATCTCAGACATGGCGGCAATGAAAAGCTGTTCGTCATCAATAATTTTTACGGGAAAGAGGCAGCCTTTACACTGCCGGATTCTTTAGCGGCTGACGAGTGGAGGGCAGAGGTGCTGTTGACGAACGATGGGGTGAGGGAAGGACTGCAAAACATGACGCTCCGCCCGTATGAGTCCATTGTTTATCGTTTAACGAAACCGTGTTAAACTAAGCTGGGTGGTCCATAATGAAGGTGAATAAATTCATCGCAATCTATAAAGACATCGCACAGGAAATTGAAGGCGGCCGATGGAAAGCGGAGGAGATTCTTCCGTCTGAACATGAGTTGACCGCACAGTACGATACATCTAGAGAAACGGTCAGGAAGGCGCTTCACATGCTTGCGCAAAACGGCTATATCCAGAAAATCAGAGGGAAAGGCTCCATCGTTCTCAACCGTGAAAAAATGCAGTTTCCCGTCTCAGGCCTTGTCAGCTTCAAAGAGCTCGCGCAAACGCTGGGCAAAGAAACGAAAACAACTGTACACAAATTCGGGCTGGGGCCTCCGTCAGAGCTGATCCAAAAACAGCTCCGGGCCAATCCGGATGACGACATCTGGGAAGTCATCAGGTCTAGAAAGATTGACGGGGAACATGTGATTTTGGACAAGGATTACTTTTTCAGAAAGCATGTCCCTCACCTGACGAAAGAAATTTGTGAGAACTCCATATATGAATATATAGAAGGAGAGCTCGGTCTTTCGATCAGCTACGCGCAAAAAGAAATTGTCGCCGAGCCGTGTACGGATGAGGACAGGAAGCTGCTCGATTTACGCGGTTATGACCATATGGTCGTGGTGAGAAACTACGTCTTTTTGGAGGATACGAGTCTGTTTCAATATACGGAAAGCAGACACCGTCTCGACAAATTCAGGTTTGTTGATTTTGCCCGGCGGGGGAAATGAGAGAGGCGCCTGCCTGCGGCAGCGCGCTTTTTTTGTTTGGTATCAAAATTGATACTATCCAACAAAAATGTGCGTACTTTTACTTTTTATCATAATGGCTACAATAGAGATAGAGTAATCAAAAGGAGAGGTGTTCAACATGGCAGATGTAAAGAAACAAATTCTGGACGCATACAATTTCAGACATGCGACAAAGGAATTTGACCCGAATAAAAAAGTATCAGACAGCGATTTTGAATTTATTTTAGAAACAGGAAGACTTTCACCGAGTTCACTCGGCCTTGAGCCTTGGAAATTCGTTGTTGTCCAAAATCCGGAATTTCGCGAGAAGCTTCGCGAATACACATGGGGCGCGCAAAAGCAGCTTCCGACAGCAAGCCATTTCGTCCTGATTCTTGCGCGTACAGCGAAGGATATCAAGTACAATGCGGACTACATCAAACGTCATTTAAAAGAAGTAAAACAAATGCCGCAGGACGTGTATGAAGGCTATCTCAGCAAGACAGAAGAGTTCCAGAAACACGATCTGCATTTGCTTGAAAGCGACAGAACACTGTTTGACTGGGCTTCTAAACAAACGTATATTGCGCTTGGCAACATGATGACCGCCGCTGCGCAAATCGGCGTAGATTCCTGCCCTGTGGAAGGCTTCCAGTATGATCACATTCACCGTATTCTTGAAGAAGAAGGCCTCCTGGAAAACGGAAGCTTCGACATTTCTGTGATGGTGGCATTCGGCTACCGTGTGAGAGACCCTCGTCCGAAAACAAGATCTGCAGTTGAAGATGTTGTGAAATGGGTGTAAATATAGAAAGCTGCTCGTGTAACGAGCAGCTCTTTTTTATGCCTGATTCGCTTTATTTTGTTTTCTTCTCTGACGCAAGTACAATGCCGTTCCGAGTGCGCTGACCAGTATTCCGGCCAAGAGGATCGAGTACATGGATGTAGCTGTGTCCGGAAGCAAGCCGCCAGCCGGGCCGTCCGTACCTGATCCGCTTGATCCGTTTCCTCCAGAGCCGTTTGTCGGTTCGGTGCCGGGAGGTGTATCATCTCCTCCTCCGTTCCCGTCAGTCGGCTGTTTTCCGCCTGGTTTGTCAGAGCCTCCGCCATTATCGCCGTCATCACCGCCTGTCGGCTGATCGGATGGAAATGCCGGCGGTTTGTTGTTTGAACCGGAATTTAAGATCGTGTATTCGCTGAAGTGGTTTGTGTATCCTGTTACCATATCATCGTCAACTGACCCGTTTTCTGTCTTGGTGAAAGCTTTCTTTTTCCGATCGACATGATAAATGGCAGGGTTATGGGCTTCTTCAATATCAAACATGCGAAGCGAAAGCTGAACGGGCTCTTTGAATGATTTTATTTCCTTTCCTTTTTGCTTCACTGTAAAGTCATATACGTCTGCAAGTGAAACATCCAATTCTCCCGTTGACGTAATTCCGATTGCGGTGTCTGCGGCTTTAAGGTTCGCCATTGGCATCTTCATGCTGTACCAGTAGTTGAACACCGTCAATGAAGGATCTGACTCTCTTTCTTTCAAAAGTTTGACCTGATCTTTTTTCACTTTAAGATTGATAGGCTTCTCTTGAGATCCTTCATGTGTTCCATAATAGACAAACGGCGTGTTGGCATTTTTCGCATAAATCGCAAATTTGTCCTCATCAAGTGTCCAGCTGCCGTCTTTCTGCTTTGTCGGTAGGAATACTTCTTTGATGCGTCCTTCGATTTTAGGAGAGACCTTGTGTCCTAGTTTTTTCAGCTGTTCGGTGAAAATCTCATAATCCACGTAGCCAAGGTCTTCACCATGGGACGCTTCTGTAAAGACAGAATATCCGTCTCCACCGGCGCCGACAAAATTATTCGTTGCCACGCGGTAGGTATTATCCATATTCAGATCAACTTTGTCTCCGTTAAGCGATTCAATTTTCACCTCTAAAACGCGGTGTCCAGGTTCGTTGTTTAATGTAAAGGTATAGTCGATTCCGGCCACCTGAGGGAAGGCGCCGCCTCCATTTTCCACATTGCTTAATCCTTGTTCAAGGGCTTCTTTAATTTGTTTTCCGGTCAAATCGGCCACGTAAAGCGTATTTCCGAACGGCATCACGTTCAGCACCTCGCCGAGTGTGATATCGCCTTTGTCAATGCCGGCTCTGATGCCGCCGCCATTTGTGATCGCGATTCTGGCGCCGGCTGCTTCTTTCGCTTTTGCCAGCATGCCGTCCGCGATAAAGTTTCCGAGATTGGTTTCCTTCGTCCGCACATGCTCGCGCTGGCCGTCAAGCGCCACATCCGTGTAGCCGACTTTTTCATTTTTGACGTCCTCTAGTTCACTTTTGAACTGATCCAGCCCTTTTTTGGCTTCTGCGTTTTCTTCTGTATGTTCATCAATCGGCAGCACACTCAGATTTGATTTGTCTGTTTGCACAACGCCGTTTTCATCAAACGCGACATCAACACGTCCCAAGTATTGGCCGTATTCTTTTGCCTGCGCCACGATCGTCGGCTCTTCGTTGTTCACGACCTCCATTTTGTCTACGAGGGTGTGTGTGTGTCCGCCGATGATTAAGTCAATGCCTTTTACTTTTTTGGCTAGCTCAAGATCACGGTTATGCCCGATATGGGTTAAAGCGATAATTTTATTTACTTTTTCTTCTTCCTGAATCGTTTTGACCGTGTTTTGCGCGGTTTCAAACGCATCATGAAAGACAATGCTCTTGCCCGGGCTTGATGTGGTGGCTGTATCTTCCGTTGTCAGCCCGAATACGGCGACTTTCTCACCGTCAACATCTAACAGAATGTAAGGGTGGATGCCGGGCTCTTTCTTTTCGCCTGCCGTAAAGGTTTGCGGCTTTTTGACATAGGATGACAGCTTAGGCTCATTTGATACATCCACGTTTGCGCTGACGACCGGAAATTCAGGCGCTTCAAAGCGGTAGCGGTTTGCCGGATCGACGGTTGTGCTGTTTCCGCTTAGAAAATCAGAAAGCACTGTCGGGCCTTTATCAAATTCATGGTTTCCGAAAGTCATGGCGTCATAGCCCATCATGTTCATGAATTTCAAATCGGCTAAACCGTTCCACTTTGTGAAATACAGGTCGCCGGAAAACACATCTCCCGCATCAAGGAGAATGTTGTGGTCTGTTTCGTTTCGCACTTCGTTGATTTTCGTCATTCGTCTCGCTGCGTCATCGAGGTGGGCGTGCGTATCATTCGTGTGCATCACAGTCAGATCCCACAGTCCGTCTTGAGGAGGATCAGGATTTGAATCATCATCGAATTGCAGCTTGTACACACCATAGCCAGTATTTGCAGACTCGCTTACATAAGCGACATCGTCCGCTTTATCGGCAAAAGGCTTAGCCAAAAGTGAGGATTCAAACGTCAAATTTGTTCCGGAAACAGGCGCGATTGACCAGTTGTTGTCCGCTTTTGGATTGACTGTTTTTTGTTCGATAATGTAATCCATCAGCACCTGTCTATTTTCAACAGCGGAGCCGTGGACAATCTTATCGCTCGTCAGGTGAGGGAAACCGCCGCCTCCGGACGCGCGATAATTATTTGTGACGACGAGAAATTCCTGGGTCGCGTTGATGGGTTTACCTTCATAGGAAAGGTTGATAATCCGGGATGAATCCGCGTTGATGACTTTTCCGTTCTCATTGTATTTCGCCGGTTTTGTCACATCGACCTGATATGTGACGCCGTCAATCACGTCAAAATTATAGGAGCGGAAATTCTCATTCAGCAAGGCTTGATCACCGCTTTTTGACGGATCAATTTGATTGAATTGGCCTGCTGACATGTCCAGCCAGTCCTTGACCTCGCTGCCTGTCAACTTGACGATCTGAACGGTATTATCATAAAGATACAAGTCACCGACGTTTTTAATCGCAAGATCACCGGCCGGAATGTTTGTATAGTAATTGGCTCCGTTTCTGCCGCCTGCTTTAAACGGCGCTCCCGCAGACAAAATTGGAAGGTCCTTGTACTTGGTATCCTTCATTTCCTTTTCAGCGTACCATTTTTGCGCGTCGGTCACGATCTGAATGGAAGGGTCATCTTTGACCTGTGCAAAAAAGCTGTTAATATCTGCTTCTGTTTTGCCGACCGGTTTTCTGACATATTCGAGTGTGTTTTGGTGTGTTTGCCGGATGGTGTTTGCGACCGTTTCATTTCGGGATGTGACAGTGCCGGCAATGGATTCAATACTGCCTTTGGAATCTGCCACCTTCCATGAACCGTCAGTCTTTTCGAGTTTGAGGTCAATCACGCCTAAGTATTTGCCCCAGCTGCTCGGCATAACGACAGGAATGCCGTTAATCGTTCCTTTTTCAACATCGAATTGGGGAACACCCGCATACTCGGCGGAAGGGAACAGTCCGTGCTGATGGCCCGAGATGATCGCGTCAATGCCTTTCGTTTTAGTGGCAAGATCAAACACGGCGTTTTCGGCGCCGGATGATTGCGCCTGTTTTTCAATGCCGGTGTGGGCGAGAGCAATGATGACATCAGCGCCTTCCGCCTTCATTTTCGGAATCGTTTCATTGGCTGATTCTACGATATCCTGCACCTGGACCTGGCCCTCGAGATTCTTTTTGTCCCACGTCATGATTTGCGGCGGGACGAAGCCTATGTAGCCGACTTTTACTTTCTGTTCATTACCGTTTTCATCAGTGACGGTTTTTTCTTTCAAAACATACGGCGTATAACGGTTTGCACCGCTTGTTGTTTTGACGTTGGCATTGACAATCGGGAAATCGGCTCCTTTGATCGTGCCGTCCAGAAAGTCGAGCCCGTAGTTAAATTCATGATTGCCCAGTGTACCGGCGTCGTATTTCAGCGCATTCATGACGCTGATGATCGGATGGGTTTTCGCGCCGGAGATAATGTCGTCTTTTTCATATTTCACCGCGTATTCGCCCAGCGGATTCCCTTGAATCAAGTCGCCGTTATCGACGAGCAGGGTGTTTGGGTTTTGCTCGCGGTGCTTTTGGATCAGCTGTGCCGTTCTCGCCAGCCCGAAATCCGTCGTTTCTTTGTCGCTGTAGTAATCGTAATCCATCATGTTGGCATGAATATCAGTCGTGGCCAAAATACTCAGATGTACCTGAGGAGCCGCGCTTTCTTCTGCATGAATGGGTGGTGTTGGGAGGATTAGGCTAAGTATCATAATTGGGGGCAAAAGAATACGGAGAATGTTGCCGACGTGTGTTCGTCTTTTCTGTATTCTCACCAGTTCTCCACCTTTCAACGAAATTTGTGTTACAGCTCCTATTGTAAGAATATTTTGTAACTATTTGTAGGTGTTTCTTTATGATTATTGTAAAAGGGAGAAAAATGAGTATTATGTAGCAGCATCAAACGACAAATGCTGGGTATTTATGCTTATCGTTTGTCAGATTCGCGAAATGTTTATTTTAGTGTGGCTGGGGTAGAGTGTTTTATGTAGACATACTAAAGCGGGAGGTAATGATTCATGGGAAAAAAAATTGCAGTTGTTTTGACAGATTATTTTGAGGATAGTGAGTATACTGAGCCTGCGAAAGCCTTTAAAGAAGCGGGACATGAATTGACTGTCATTGAGAATGAAAAAGGAAAAACAGTAAAAGGCAAGCAGGGGAACGCGGAAGTGACAGTTGACGCGTCCATTGACGACGTGAACCCTTCAGACTTTGATGCGCTTTTGATTCCCGGAGGATTTTCACCAGACCAGCTTCGCGCTGATGACCGTTTCGTCCAATTTGCAAAAGCATTTATGACTGACAAAAAACCGGTATTTGCAATCTGCCACGGCCCGCAGCTCTTAATCAACGCGAAAGCGCTCGATGGCCGAAAAGCAACAGGCTATACATCCATTCGAGTTGATATGGAAAACGCGGGTGCCCACGTCGTAGACCAGGAAGTGGTCGTTTGCCAAAATCAATTGGTCACAAGCCGCACACCGGACGACATTCCGGCATTTAACCGCGAATCTTTGGCATTGCTTGAGAAATAAGAAAAACGGACGCTCCCGGGCGTCCGTTTTATGTTTCTTAGGCTTGAGCACCTGTCAGTTTATTGTATCTATAATACAAGAAGGCGGCTGCAGCTGTTCCGATGACTGCTATGCCGAAGTCGAACATAAAGATATGGGCGATGCCTCCCGCTTTTGCGATGAGCCCCGTAGCAATCGGCAGCAGAATCGACGCGATGCTTGAAGCGGTGGCTACAATTCCGGTAACGGTTCCTTTTCGCTTCCAGAAAAGCTCTGTCATTAATGTAATGGTAATTTGAAACACACCCGCGGTTGAAAAGCCTAAGAAAAAGGCGGTGATATCGAGCACAACTGGCACATGAACCGTCAGCATGACCGCGAGCGTACATAAAGTAATAATAGGATATAAGAGCGTAATCATGACTGGCTTTACCCATCTGTTCAGCAGAAGGGCTAATAATAAAACGGATGTCAGAGATCCTATGCTGTAATAGCTCAGCAATTGCACGGATGCTGATTCAGCTAGACCGGCAGCCTTTTGCGCGTAGCTCGGGAGCCAGATTTGAGAAACCGTAAATAAAGCTGTAGATGTAAAACCGATAACGATCAGTGCGATGCCTTCTTTCTGGAAAACGGGTTCAGACAAGAAAGCGGAGGTTTCCTGTTGGCCGCCGCTAATTGGCTTGTTCTGTTTCTTAGGAAACGGCAGTGTTGATAAGTAAACGATATTCAGCACATAGACTGCTGCCGGCAGATAAAAAGCAAATCCGTAAAACAGGCTGTGATCTGCTAATAATGTGATCAGAAGCGGCAAAAGTGCGGCTCCGACAGACATAAAGGCTTTAACCAAGACATTCGCCGAGCCGGAAGCAGACGGGAAGAGCTCGGTTAAGGCCGGATATGTTCCGGCGTCCATTGCTGAATTTGCGACTCCGGCTAATAAGGCGAACACAAACGCCAATTCATAGCTCGGTGATAAAGGAATACCGACTAAAAAGACGGCCATAATTCCCGCAGAAGCGACAACAAGCGGTTTTCGGCCGATTTTATCTGATAAAACCCCGGAAATGCCGTATGTCAGAAGCTTGCCGAACCCGATAGCGGCAATGACATAACTGATGCCGGTCGGATCGGTATTCCACTGTTTTGTTAAAGAGGACATATTGGATGCGAGAATGATGTTGACCATTCCCAGAAAGAAGTAGTTGATATACATTCCGGATGCTGTTTTGATAGGTGTCGTTTTCATGCTTGTCCTCCTACAAATCTTATTCGAACATGTTGCTGTTTGATGTTCATGGACGTTTGTGGCAATGATAAAAAAGACTCGCCGAGTTTTCGGCCAGTCTCCATTATTTACGAAGCGAAGCTAGTTCTTGTGCAATTGCCTGCATTTCACTCGGGCTGAATGATTGTTTTTTCATCACCATGCTGTGAAGGTACGTGAGGTCTTCGATCTTTTCATCACTGAAATCCTCCGCTTTGATCACGCCGACGTTCAGCATGTTCAGTTTTTGGGAAATCTCTTCAATCATTTGAGTTAATGTTTCTGTATTTGGGCTGGACAAGTGGTTCCATCCTTTCTTTGCGCGATATTGGGTATGTTTTATTCTAACAGAATTCGATCAGAAAAAAACCCTATTCTAAAAGCTGGCTGTTGATTGCAAAAAAGTGGTGACATCAGTTGAAAAGGAAATGAACATCCTACTAAGATATTCATGAAGGTTTCTTTTTAGAGAAATAGGGGCAAAGAATAGGGAGGTTGCACAACATGATAAGCGTGTTATTTGTTTGTTTAGGAAACATTTGCCGGTCTCCGATGGCAGAAGCGATTTTTCGGGACTTGGCAGCCAAAAAAGGATTAGAGGGGAAAATCAAAACGGATTCAGCCGGTATCGGCGGCTGGCACATCGGCAATCCTCCGCATCAAGGAACGCAGGAGATATTGCAAAGAGAAGGAATCAGCTTTGAGGGCATGCTGGCGCGTCAAGTCAGCGAACAAGATCTGGCCGATTTTGATTACATCATTGCGATGGACGCAGAAAATATCGGGAGCCTCAGAAGCATGGCCGGTTATAAGAACACCCCGCATATCAAGAGGCTCTTGGACTATGTTGAAGATTCAGATCTGGCTGACGTTCCCGATCCTTACTACACAGGGAACTTTGAAGAGGTCTGCCAATTAATCAAAACGGGCTGTGAGCATCTGCTTACATCCATTCAAAAAGAAAAACAATTGTGAGTGAAAGGGGAATTTGCATGAACAACGAACGGTTAATGCTGAAAGGGATATTTCTTGGAGCCGCGGCAGGCGCGGCGTTATCACTGCTCCATAAGCCGACAAGACAGGCATGCGGCATGAGATGGCTGACATGCAAGCATAAACTTTCACTGTACAAAAGCAATCCGGAACTGTTGAAAAACACCGTCATCACAAAAGTGGACGAGGCCAAGAAGCTGGCCCAAACGCTGTCAGATGAAGTCGGCTTTGTGAATCAGCAGGTGAAAGAGCTGAAGAAAACAACACCGCAAGTGATGGAGCTCGTACAAGAAACGAAAGAGCATTTTTCAAAAAAATGAACAAACACGTGAGGTGAGACGACATGAACTTTCTGAAAGAGCTTTTCAGCAGATACACCCTTCATGAGGGGCAAAGCAAATCAGCGGAGCTGGCGTATTTTTTTCTATTGTCGCTGTTTCCGTTTTTGATTTTTATGCTGACGCTCACCGCGTATCTTCCGATTTCCACCGATGATGTTCTGGGAGTCGTGGAACAATACGCTCCCGGCAGCGCGATGTCCCTCATTGAATCCATTACCCAACAAACCTTAAATAATCGAAATGGCGGATTGCTGTCATTCGGGATTATCGCGGCTTTATGGTCTGCGTCTAATGGAATGAACGCCATCGTTCGATCGTTAAACCACGCGTATGATGTGGAAGAAAACCGCTCTTTTATCATTGTTCGTCTAACCTCAATTTTTCTGACGATTGCCATGGTATTTACGATTTTAGTGGCCTTGCTTCTGCCGGTGTTCGGCCGGGAGATTGGAAGGCTTGCTTCTGACTTTGTCGGCGCGTCGGATCTGTTTTTATCCGTATGGGCCGCAATTCGCTGGGGTGTCAGCCCGCTTATCCTTCTGATTGTTTTTTCCGCCCTGTATGTGATTGCGCCGAACAAAAAGCTGTCTCTCCGGTTTGTCATGCCGGGTGCGGTCTTTGCGACCATCGGCTGGATCGTGGTCAGCACCCTGTTCTCATTTTACGTCAGCACGTTTGCGAACTATAGCGCCACATATGGAAGCATCGGGGGAATCATCGTCCTGATGATTTGGTTTTACTTGAGCGGGATTTTAATTATCCTGGGAGGAGAAATCAACGCTCTTTTACATAAACGTAAAAAGCTTCCTGATGAAAATCCCTATCATTAGCGCATCCTATAAACGAACTTCAGTTCAAAAAAGAAGTCGGGGGGCTATCGTGATGACCAAGCATACGAAAAAAGGCGGAAGCCACAATAAACAAAATTCGAAAAGCAAATCAGGCAATAAAACAAGCGGAAGCGCCAACGGACAAAACGGCTACCACTAGCATAAAAGCCTCCTGACACCATGTCAGGAGGCTTTTTGATTAAGAAGATGAAGAATAGGTCTCAGCCGGTGACCAGCTTTTCGGTTTTCCAAGCACAAGGGCCAGCCACACAACACTAAGCGTGAGAGTAATAAAATAAAACAAGTTGGCGCTTTCAAAGGTCTGCATATACCAGCCGCCGGCAATCGGGCCGAGAATGCTGCCGAGACTGAATGTAATGCCGCAAAGCAGGTTCCCCGCCGGCAGCAGGTGGGGCGGTAGAAGATCTGTCATGTAGCTGATGCCAAGTGTAAAGGTTGATCCGACTGCCATTCCCGCAATAAAAAAGCAGCAGCCGATCACGTAAGGGGAAGAAAATACGCCGGCGATGAAAAAGCAGAGCGCCCCTGTCAGCAAAATCACAAGCAGCACATTCCGTCGCCCGTATTTATCGCTGAGGATGCCGAGCGGAAACTGAAAGATAATGCTTCCGATTGCAAATGCGGGAAGAATCAGTGCCACCGCGTCTACTGATATCCCCAGCCGGAGCGCGTACACAGGAAAGCTTCCGTTTAGCGCAGTCTCCAGAAAGCCGTAGCCAAATGTAGGCATAAAGGCAACCCAGCCAAACATCATGGCTTGATAAAACCGCCTGAAGCTATTGTCTGATTTGGTTTCGTGAGGACTGGTTTCCGGGTATGCATTTTGTAGAAAGAAAACAAAAAGCCACGCAAACAGGCTAAAGCAGCCGGACACGATAAAAGGCAGCGCCGGGCTCAGCTTGACAAGCGGAACCATAAACGGGCCGGCGGCAAAGCCAAGGCCGAAGGAAAGCCCGTAAATCGACAGGTTTCTTCCGCGATTTTGTTTTGATGACATGGAGGTCACCCACGTTTGCGTGGAAAAGTGAAGCATGTGGTCGCCGATTCCGATGAACAGCCGAAGCAGGAACCAGATCCAGACCGACTGAAGCCAAATAAATCCGAACAAGCTTAAAATGACAATGCTTCCGCCAATGACGATCAGCGGCTTGAATCCGAGCTTTCTGAGCGGCGCTTCCATAAACGGCGAAGCCAAAAGCACGCCGATATACAGTCCGGTCGCGTGCAGGCCGTTGATGGCGGCCGATTCTCCGTTTGTTTCAAAAATGATTGAGATGACAGGCAGCAGCATGCCTTGTGAAAACCCGGAAATCGAAACGAGCAAGACAAGGATAAAGAAATGAAATCGTGACATCGTGTCAGTTCTCCTTATGTGGTATCTATGTTGATCGTACAATGTTTTCCAAAAGCGGGCAACCTGAAAAAAGCCTATATCACGATGAACATTTGCCCTCGTGTAATCATGAAGGTTTTTGTGAAGAATAAAGATAAAACAAGTCATAAAAAAGGAGCTATTTCACCATGAATCGTATCTTTTTTATTTTAGTGGCGGCGGGTGTTCCGCTTTCTGTGATTGGAAGTTTGATGCATTGGCCTTCTGCTGTTCTTTTTGCCGTTTATTGCGTAACGATTATCGCGCTTGCGAGTTATATGGGAAGGGCGACAGAAGCATTGTCCATCATTGCAGGACCGCGGATAGGCGGTTTGTTGAACGCCACCTTCGGAAATGCGGTTGAACTGATTATTTCCATTTTTGCATTAAAGGAAGGCCTGACCGGAATCGTGCTTGCCTCTTTAACCGGTTCAGTGCTGGGGAACCTGCTGCTGGTCGCGGGCTTATCGTTTTTTGTCGGCGGTTTAAAGTATAAGCGGCAAGAGTTTAATATTCATGATGCGCGCCATAATTCAGGGCTTCTGATTTTTGCCGTCATTGTCGCCTTCGTGATTCCCGAAGTATTTTCTATTGGAATGGGAGGCGCGAGCAAGCTCAATTTAAGCATCGGCATCAGCATCATCTTGATTCTGTTATATGTAGCGGCGCTGTATTTTAAACTAGTCACGCACCGCGGAGTTTATCAGCCGAATCATGCCGCCCAGCATGAAGAAGAGGAGCATCCGGAATGGTCAGGGAAGGTTGCGACGATTGTCTTGTTTGCGGCAACGATTGTCGTGGCATACATATCTGAAAACCTGGTCCACACATTCCACTCGGTGGCTGAGCAGTTCGGCTGGAGTGAGCTGTTTATCGGTGTCATTATCGTTGCGATTGTCGGTAATGCCGCGGAGCACGCGTCAGCCATCATCATGGCCTATAAAAATAAAATGGACATTGCGGTTGAAATCGCAGTCGGTTCCACACTGCAGATTGCTATGTTTGTCGCACCGGTTCTCGTCATCTGTTCCATCTTTTTCCCGGTAAGCATGCCGCTTGTATTTACACTGCCGGAGCTTGTGGCGATGGTGTCGTCGGTTCTCTTGATGATCGCGATTTCGAATGACGGTGATTCCAACTGGTTTGAAGGGGCGACATTGCTTGCCGCATATGTGATTATGGCGATCGGCTTTTTCCTTCTTTAACCTGAAAAAATGATGGATAACAACAAAGCGGGATGAAAAGACTAAGGGAAAATGCCATAGAAAGAGTGATATGATGAAAAAGCTATTTCATTCCACACTTATTGTGTTGTTATTCTTTAGTTTTTTCGGCGTTCAGCCTATCCACGCGAAAAAGCAGTTTAAGGTTCCTAATTCTGTCGCGAGCATTTCGAAGGAAAACACGTATCCGAATGCTTCACAGGATCAGCCGATGCTTCAGCCGAGCAAGCTGGCAAAGGAATTGCTCGATCATTCTGAGGTGAAGATTGAAAACCCCCATCTCATCAAAATGCTGAATGAATCCAACATATCCGGCACACCGCTTGCGGTTGGCTATCGGGCGACAATCTTTCTCGGGAAATGGGCGCTTGGCTATGAATCAAATGAAACCGTGGCGAACTGGGAATATAAAAGAATCAATACAAACCGAGCGGATAACCGCGGCGGAAAAGAAACGGCTGAAATGCATTATGCCCAGGAACAGCAATACAAAGTGAAGGGCGGCCTGACAGCTAAGGTTCCAAATGCTGAAGATGTCAAAAGCATGATGATGCTGAAAGCGATGGAAAAAACAAATCTTCCGCTTGCATTTGAAACGGTCGTTGGAGCGGGCACAAAACGCGATCAAATTTATAAAGTCGCTCCTAAAAAACTAGGTTATCTAAATGCATACGCACCGGCAGTGAATGAAAAAGGAAAAGTGACTTACGGTGAAGTGTACTTAGTGCTGAAAGGGAATAAACGAAAACTTGTCGTGAAAAATGTCACGTCACAGGGAATCGGCGCCTGGATTCCGGTTCAAGACCATGTCACATTTGGCTTTCAGCTTTCCTCCCTGCCAAGATAAATAAAAAACTGATTCCAACTCTGATGGAATCAGTTTTTTTGTTTATTGCGTTCTTTCAATTCGGACCGCTTCCTCAAGCATTTGCACATCGTTTTGGTACAGCTGGCGAACGAGAACCCGTCTCACAGCAAGGCTTGCTCTGAAATAATCATCATCTTTCACCATTCCTTTTACGGTGAATTCGACGCCGCGGTTGATTTTATTTAGCGCGGTTATGCCGTGGATTTGAAAAGGCTCCGTCGGGTTGCCGAATTCATCCCGCTTCAGTGAATCACGAAGCTCTTCATTCAGCATGTCACAAGCCTCTTCCAATACGCTGTACACGCGGTCCGGATCTTCTTTAAAGCTAATGAGAAAGGATTCGGTGATCCGCATAAAATCGATATTGTAATTTTCTATCTGTCTGACCTCGCCGTTGCTGATGGTGAGCAGCTTCCCGCTCCATTCACGGATTTGCAGCGAGCGAAGGCCGATTTCCTCCACTGTCCCGTTAAACAAATTGTTGACGGTGACATAATCGCCTTTATGGAGCTGGCGTTCATAAATTAAGAATACACCCGCCAGCACATCTTTAATCAGCGATTGGGCGCCAAAACCGATGACGATACCGGCTACGCCCGCCCCGGCTAAAATTTTGCCGAAGTCATGCACAAATAAAGAAATAACGTAAAAGATAAAACCGATCGTCGCCGTATACTGGGTGACAGAACGGATAAGGCTTTCAATTGTTTTTTCTTTTCTTTCTTCAATGAAGTCCGTCCGTTTAAAAAACAGCTGTACGAGCCGGTTGATGATAAAAACACCGACCCAAAGGATAACGGCAACGAGGAGAATATCGACGATTTTATTTTGGAAAATCTCCGTAAGTGTTTCTTCCATCCGCATCTAACTCCTGGCTTGACGTTTTGTGAAATCTGTATTCTGATAATAACTGTTTTTGACAAGAACATTCGGCCCGAGGCATCGGACATTCGCGCAGTGGCAATTCAGCTCTTTCGCAAGCTTCGTCTCTCTCCATTTTTCATAGGCGGAAGGGAGGCTGTCCGTCTGAATATTGCCAAGCGGCGGCGTATCGCCGAAATCGGTCACGATAATGTTTCCGTCGAAAATATTCACATTCAGGCGGGAACGGCCGTCAGGGTCATTTCTCACTGTGACGTTTTTCGCCGCGCGAAGCCGGCGAAGCAGCTTTTGATCGTCTTCGTCCGAACTGCAGGCATAAAACGGCAGTGTCCCGAAAAGCATCCACGTCTTTTCATCACGAATATCCAGCAAGCGGTGAATGGCCTGTCTCATCTCTTTCAGGCTGAGAGATTCAAGAGCGCTTGCGAAATCGCTTGGATACATCGGGTGGACTTCGTGACGCTGACACTTCATATCTTCTGTGATTTGGCGGTGAATATGCTCAATATGCGGAAGTGTGCGTTTATTCAGCATCGTTTCCGCTGACACCATCACCCCGGCATCCACGAGTGTGCGGCTGTTTTCGATCATTTTTTCAAAATAGCGCGCGCGCTGTTCGAAGGTGGGTTTTCTGTCCATCATGGCAAAGCCAATTTCGGCAAAATCCTCAACTGTACCCCAGTTATGAGAAATATGAAGGACATCAAGATACGGAATGATCCATTCATATCGCTCAATATCAAGGGTCAGGTTGGAATTGATTTGCGTCCGCACACCACGTTCGTGGGCATACTTTAATAACGGAACGACATATTCTTTTACTGATTTTAACGAAAGCATCGGCTCTCCGCCTGTAATACTGATGGACCTGAGGCGCGGGATTTCCTCCAGCCGTTTTAGCAGAAGATCTATTGGCAGAGCATTCGGGTCTTTAGGCTGCAATGTATAGCCTACAGCGCAATGCTCACATCTCATATTGCACAGTGTTGTCGTTGTGAATTCAACGTTTGTCAGCTGCATGTCTCCATACTGGTCAACATCCATATAGGCTTCCCAAGGATCAAACTCGGGTGAAATCGGACGCAGCTTCGTGTTTTGTGTCATGACTATCTAACTCCTTTATAAATGGGGCATACTAACGCTGCCAACAGTTAATTTTAGACCTGATTTGACAAGTTCGCAAGTAGCGGAGCGATTGAAAAACCGCAAAAAATGAGCTACCATAATAAAAAATGAATGGAGGAACACAATGGGGAACGCCGTAAACAATAAGGATCAGCAGATTGATTATTTAAAGAACAGACTTGACATGTTTATGAACGTCATCGATTCATTAGACCCTGAAGCAACCGACGTTGAAGATATAGATAGGCTGATCAGCATGCTGGATGACCTGGAAGCCAAATACGAACGCTTTAAAAAAGACTGGGAATAAAACCGCGCGCACGCCGCGGTTTTTTTATTTTGGCATAAAGCGGTCAGTATAAAAAGAAGCGCCGTTCTGTAAAATAAGAAAAAATCCAGAAGGAGCGCTGGCCATGAAATGGATGTGTGCAATATGCTGCGCAGCCGTCTTGCTTGCCGGAGGCGCGGCGCAGGCGAAAGCGGTGCCGAATGAGCCGATCAACTGGGGCTTTAAACGAAGTGTCAATCATCAGCCGCCTGATGCCGGGAAGCAGCTGAACAGTTTAATTGAAAAATATGACGCGTTTTATTTAGGAAATACGAAAGAAAAAACGATTTACTTAACGTTTGATAACGGCTATGAAAATGGCTATACGCCCAAAGTGCTTGATGTCTTAAAAAAACATCGCGTAACAGGAACATTTTTTGTGACAGGGCATTTCATAAAGGATCAGCCTGAGCTGATCAAGCGTATGTCAGATGAAGGCCATATTATCGGCAACCATTCCTTTCACCATCCGGATTTGACGACAAAAACAGCTGACCAAATCCAAGACGAACTTGATTCCGTCAATGAAGAGGTCTATAAAATTACGGGAAAGCAGGACAACCTGTATCTGCGCCCGCCGCGCGGCGTGTTCAGTGAGTATGTGCTGAAAGAAACGAAACGCCTCGGCTATCAAACCGTTTTCTGGTCGGTCGCTTTTGTTGATTGGAAAATCAATAACCAAAAAGGGAAGAAATATGCCTACGATCATATGATCAAGCAGGCGCATCCAGGAGCCATTTACCTGCTTCACACCGTATCGAGGGACAATGCCGAAGCGCTGGATGATGCGATTGCAGACCTGAAAAAACAAGGCTACACCTTTAAAAGCATTGATGATTTGATGTTTGAGAAAGAAATGAAGCTGCCGTCTTTATAATGAGTAGAGCCTCTCCTGAAACGGAGAGGCTTTTCTTTATTTAATACATTTAATCAGTGCGGCCCAATCCAGATCTCCGAAGCCTTGTTCGATCCCGCTTTCAAAATGGCTCTTGGCCAGCTCGGCGAGAGGGAGGTTCGCGGAAACCTGTTTTGCGGCGGCGAGTGCCAGATTGGTATCCTTCAGTCCTAATGACATTTTGAAACCGGCAGGCTCGAATTTCTGCTCAGCCATGATGGTTCCGTAATTTTGATAGACAGGAGAGCCAAAGAGCGCGCTGGCGATTTCTAAAAATTGTTTTTGCTCCAAACCGTACTTCTCCATCATTAAGAATGATTCAGATAACGCCTCCAGCATGGACACGAGCAAGAAATTAATGCTGATTTTGGCCGCGTTTGCCGTCTTGCTTTCTTCGCCTACATCAAACACCTGCTGGCTCAGGCTGTCAAGCAGAGGCTTGGCGGTTTGCTTTGCTTCCGCCCGTCCGGCTGTTATGATGCGGAGCGCGGCTTTGGCGGCGGCATCCGGCCTGCCGAGCACAGGAGCGGCGAGGAAGGATTGTCCTTTCTCCGCATGAGCTGCCGCAAGCTTTTCTGAGAACTCGACACTGATCGTGCTCATCGAGATGTGAATGCCGTTCTCTGCTAATCCTTCAATCAATCCGTCTTCTCCAAATGTCACGGCGCTGACAGAATCGTCATCTGAAAGCATCGTGATGACAATATCAGCGGACTCTGCCGCCTGTCGCGGCGTGTCAGCTGCCTGTGCGCCTTCTGATGCAAGTTCTTCCGTCTTTTGTTTCGTTCGATTATAAACAGTCAATTTGTAGCCTGCTTGAAGCACATTTCTGGCAATGGGCTGTCCCATATTGCCGAGTCCGATGACAGCGATTTTCAATCTGATCACTCCCTGAGTATTTTTTCCATTATAAACAAAAGAACATAATCTGCCAACATAAAAAGAACAGCTTCACGCTGTCCTCATTTAAATATATTGAACCATCCTTTATGTACAAACCATATCAGCATCCCGATCACAAGCGCCGCCATCAGGCCGAGCACTGCAAAATATCCGTATTTCCAGTGCAGCTCTGGCATGTGATCGAAGTTCATTCCGTATACCCCGGCGATAAAGGTGAGCGGGATAAAAATAGTCGAGACGATCGTCAGTGTCATCATAATCGCGTTCATCCGGTTTGAATTCAGTGTCACGTAGCTGTCGCGCAAGTCGGACGTCATGTCACGGTTGGATTCCACAATCTCAGACAATTTTAACAAATGATCGTATATGTCGCTGAAGTATGCTTTCGTTTCCCGCTGCTCTTTCACATGGTCAAGGCTTAAAATCCGGTAGAGCAAATCACGCATCGGAATGATCGTCCGTCTCAGATGCAAAAGATCTGTCCTGAGTTCAAACACCTCATCCATCAGCGTTCCATACGTTTTGTGAGGACGGCTTTCTTCAATTTCATTCAGCCGGTCTTCGATTTTGTAAACGAGGGGAAAATATTCATCGACAAGCTGGTCCATGATCATATAAGAAATATGACCAGGCCCTTTTTTCAATATGTCCGGTGAAGCATGCAGGCGTTCACGGACTTTGGCAATACCGGGCGTTTCGTGTAAATGAAAGGTGACGACAAATCTTTCGCCTTGAAAAATATCGACTTCCTCCGTCTCAAGCGTTTCATGGTTCAGCGCATGAATCACGTAAAAGCGATAGCCGTCATAATGGTCTAGCTTCGGCCGCTGCATATGCTGGAAGCAATCCTCAATGGCAAGCGGATGAAAATGAAAAAAATCTCTCAATAACGCCGTTTCCGTATCCTCCGGGCCGTGAAAATCAACCCAGTACCACGCGATATCAGGCTGTTCGACTCGTTCGATCGGTATATTTTTCAGCAGCTGATGCTCTGTTGTCATTGCGGTAATGTTGATCATAAACAACCCTCCACCTGCCATTATATCATGCGGCCTTTATGAGAAAAGTATACGGTGTTCTCTGCCTATTTCCAGCGGCGTGTTATACTGAACAAAAAACGGAAAAAGGGTGGATTTCATGTGGAAGGAAAAAGTATCTGTCACGCCTCCGTACCATTTTGACCGCGTGCTGGACCGACTGTCTTTAGATCCTCTCAATGCGGCAGACAGAGAAGCGCGCGAAATTCGTGTGCCAATCAGAAACCGAGCGGGAGACGTATGTATTGTAAAGGTACAGGCGTTAGGACATGCGGATGAGCCTGAGTTTCTTGTCAGCGGGGAAACGGATCAGGAAGAGATGATGATGGAAATCAAACGGATTTTTCAATGGGAACATGATTTACAGCACGTTCTCGATCATTTTTCGAAAACGAGCCTGTCCGCCATTTTTGAAGAGCATGCCGGCACGCCGCTTGTATTAGACTACAGTGTGTACAACTGTATCATGAAATGCATCATCCACCAGCAGCTCAATCTTTCCTTCGCTTACACGCTGACAGAACGGTTTGTCCATGCGTTTGGCGAGCAGAAGGACGGCGTCTGGTGCTATCCGAAGCCGGAAACGATTGCGGAACTCGATTATCAGGATTTGCGCGATCTGCAATTCAGCATGCGAAAAGCGGAATACGCCATTGATACATCAAGGATGATCGCGGAAGGCACGCTCGACTTGTCAGAGCTGCCGCATATGACGGATGAAGACATCATGAAGAAACTGATCAAAATCAGAGGCATCGGTCCATGGACCGTACAAAACGTCCTCATGTTCGGCCTTGGCCGGCCTAATTTATTCCCGCTAGCCGATATCGGTCTCCAGAACGCAATCAAACGCCATTTTCAGCTGGACGACAAGCCTGCAAAGGATGTCATGCTGGCGATGAGCAAGGAGTGGGAGCCTTATTTAAGCTATGCGTCTTTGTATTTATGGAGGAGTATCGAATAGAAAACGGCTGCCTTTTCGGCAGCCGCAGTGATTAATCAAGCTTCACTGTCATACTTTGGCCTGGAGCGCCATTTGTAATAGGTGAAAATGTGATTTTTAATTCATGAAGATCGTCCGCTTTTCCGCTGTATATAGCTCCTATCACACCTTCGTTTTCTGTGTGCGGAGCGAAAACGTGATCATTGTCTTTAAAGATATTATTATCAGCAATTTTCAGCTTTTGTCCGTCGTTTGTTTCTACTGATTCAATACCCTGCCAGTCAACTTGTGTGTCTCCTGTATTCTCTGCTTTATAAGTGATTTGAATGTATCGAAGCGGTTCAGACACTTTTTGATCTGTCAATTTTTTAAAGAGCTTCAGCTGTAAAGGGCTGATATTAGTACGCGCCAGTAATTTGACTTGATCGACAGTAATCGTTAAAGGTTTTATTGCTGCTTGTTTCTGAACATCGGCAATTTTGTTTAATGTAACAATTTCTCCATTGTCCTCATTGGATGTTTCACCAGGCGTAGTCAAGATTTTTCTTCCGCTGTTTTGGCTTGAACCATCTGTTTCATTGTCGGTATCCAACGGCTGATCGCTTTCCTGAATTAGCTGGTTGTCCAAATCAACAAATCGAATGGTCGGTTCGCTGCCGTCATAATAAGACGAATGCTTATACAAATCGCGAAGAAACTGATCAAAGAAAATTGCCGAGAGACTGTTTTCCATCGATTTTCCGTCTGAGTTGTTAAAAGTGATGATAACTGTATTGTTTTTTATTTCCACTTTTTTAACCACTTTTTCTCCCTTGGAATTGGCTTCTGTCATTTTTTCAAACGCGCCGTTCAAATCCTTTTTGGAAATGTGGATTTTTTTCCAGTCTTCTTTGGTGATACTGTTAAAGTCCTTTTTCAGCAAATCTAGATTTTCACTTTTGTCTTCTGCTGTTTTTTCTGTTTTTGCAGAAGTCGCACTGCTGTCGTTTCCGCATCCTGCCGCACTGAGTAATAATCCTAATGTACAGGCAGCGTTTAGAAATTTCTTCATTTTATCCCTCTTTTATGTAATAGTCATAAACTGTATCGGCGGCCTTGGCCGATTATTGAGTAAAAATGGAAATGTTTTTGAAAAGTATGAAGGAATCTAGGCAAGCGTGTTATACTAGAAAGATGTGAAAAAACATTTCACTTTCTGCCATCTGCAGAAAGCTTCATATAGAAACGGAGAGAACAACGTGAACCAACAAAAGAAACAGGCGCCCGTCGAACTGAAAGTCGGACAAACCTTTCCGCTGACGATTAAGCGTCTCGGCATTAACGGCGAAGGTGTCGGCTATTTTAAGAAAAAAGTCGTCTTTGTGCCCGGCGCGCTTCCTGGCGAAGAGGTTGTCGTCCAGGCCACAAAGGTTCAGCCGAAGTTTTCGGAGGGCCGCATTAAGAAGATCCGCAAGTCATCGGAGCACCGTGTTGCACCGCCTTGTCCTGTATACGAACAGTGCGGCGGCTGTCAGCTTCAGCATCTTGCATACAGCCAGCAGCTTCGGGAAAAACGCGACATCGTCATTCAGTCTCTTGAACGCCATACGAAGTTTAAAGTAGAAAACATGGACATCAAAGAAACGATCGGCATGGACAACCCGTGGAATTACCGCAACAAAAGCCAATTCCAAATCGGGCGCTCGCAAAGCGGCAGCATCATCGCCGGCTTATACGGCCTTGAATCTCACGACATCGTGCCGATTAAAGACTGCGTCGTCCAGCATCCGGCAACCAACAAAACAACAGGCATCGTCCGCCGCATTTTAGAGGATTTCAATGTGTCTGTTTATAATGAACGGAAACGAAAAGGCGACGTTCGCACCATTGTGACGAGAGTCGGCTTTGAAACAGGCGAAGTGCAGGTTGTGCTTGTTACGGCGAAAGAAACGCTTCCGCACAAGGAAGAAATCGTCAAAGCGATCCAAAAGCGCCTGCCAGAGGTCAAATCCATTATCCAAAATGTAAACGGAGCGAAAACCTCAGTCATTTTCGGTGAAAAATCAAAACCGCTCGCGGGAAAAACAGTGATTCAAGAGGTGCTAGGCGACGTATCCTTTGAACTGAGCGCCCGCGCCTTCTTCCAGCTCAATCCGGAGCAAACCGTCAAGCTGTATGATGAAGTGAAAAAAGCGGCCCAGCTGACCGGAAAAGAAAAAGTCGTTGACGCGTATTGCGGCGTCGGCACCATCGGTATGTGGGTAGCGGACGGAGCGAAAGAAGTCCGCGGTATGGACGTCATCAAGGAATCAATTGACGATGCCAAGAAAAACGCCAAAAAACACGGCATGACAAATGCCACATACGTAACAGGAACAGCCGAGCACTGGCTCCCGAAATGGACGAAAGAAGGCTTCCGACCGGACGTCGTCATCGTTGACCCGCCAAGAACCGGCTGTGACAGCACATTTTTGGACACGATCCAAAAAGTCAAACCGAAACGCTTTGTCTACGTTTCCTGCAATCCATCCACGCTTGCGAAAGACTTACAGGCGCTGTCGAAGGATTATCGTGTGGAATATATTCAGCCTGTCGATATGTTTCCGCAGACGGCTCATGTGGAAGCTGTGGCGAAGCTTGTCTTGAAATCGTCTAATGAATAGAAACGATTCCTAATCAGATCTGGATTTCGGGTGAATGAACATCGCCGATTTCCGGGTCTTTTTCATGCGCAGCCCTTGCCATGATTCCCGAATTTCTCTTCCTTCTTTTCCAATCTTTATTTTAAAAGATGAAAAAATGCAGGCACCAAGAGAAGTGATCAAATCATTTCTCGATTTTTTTCCAATAAGAAACCCGTGAATGATTTATTTCAAACTCATATAATTTATGTGTGTTATGTAGTCAAGATTTAAATGTTCAAAATGTACTATCGTTTGATCAGAAGTGTTGACACATGCTATAAGTGTAAAAGAAGCATGGTCAGTTTTTAATTTTGGGATAAAGGTTTGGCCGTATCCCATCATGAAAGGATTTGGATTGATTATGACAGATAATTTCTGGCGTGAATTACCACGGCCATTTTTTGTACTGGCACCAATGGAAGATGTGACGGATGTTGTTTTCCGGCATGTAGTAAGTGAAGCAGGCAGGCCCGATGTGTTTTTTACAGAGTTTACAAACTCAGAAAGCTATTGTCACCCAGATGGGAAGGATAGTGTGCGCGGCCGTCTGACTTTTACAGAGGATGAACAGCCAATGGTGGCCCATATATGGGGAGATAAGCCTGAAAACTTCCGTAAAATGAGTATTGGCATGGCGGAGTTAGGATTTAAAGGCCTAGATATCAATATGGGCTGCCCTGTACCTAATGTGGCGGGGAATGGAAAGGGAAGCGGCCTTATTTGCCGTCCTGAAGTTGCCGCCGAATTAATAGAAGCAGCGAAGGCGGGAGGACTGCCTGTAAGCGTGAAGACAAGGCTTGGCTACACAGATGTGGACGAATGGCGTGGCTGGCTGTCACACATCTTGAAGCAAGACATTGCGAATCTTTCCATTCATCTGCGTACTAGAGCGGAAATGAGTAAAGTAGATGCGCATTGGGAACTGATTCCGGAAATCAAGAAACTTCGTGACGAGATTGCGCCGGATACCCTTTTGACGATCAATGGGGATATCCCTGACCGGGAAACCGGCTTAAAACTTGCTGAACAATATGGTGTTGATGGAATTATGATTGGACGAGGTATTTTTACAAATCCATTCGCCTTTGAAAAGGAGCCGAAAGAGCATACCAGTAAGGAATTGCTTGATCTCTTAAGGCTGCATCTGGATCTTCATGATCAATATTCAGAATTAGAAGCCCGTCCATACAAGCCTCTTCCTCGCTTTTTCAAGATTTATCTCCGTGGATTCCGAGGGGCAAGTGAATTAAGAAATCAATGCATGAACACTAAATCAACAGATGAAGTGCGTGCCTTGCTCGACGACTTTGAGAGAAAGTATCTTGATGGGGCAGAGTGACAGCAGTGAAATAAACAACTCCTCATCTGACCTGGATTTCGGTACGATTTCCAGGTCTTTTTGTGTGCAGAATTTACCCAGCCTGTCTTTTCTTGAAGTTATCTTCCTTCTCTTTTCGGAGAACCAATTTACAGAAAGCACAGACCATGTTCCGTTCTGCTGAAAAGTGTCTAGACGCTGAAGCGGGCGCTCTCTCTTTTATTGTTTACTCATGCAGAAATAGGAGAAAAATGGTACATTGATAGAAGACACATCACGAAGGAGAGAAACATGAAACGACTATGCATCATCCCCTGCGGCAAGAAAAAAATCTGGGATATCCATCCGGATAAAGGGCCGGTAAGGGCGGAAGACGCTTATCTCAGCCCGTTTCATCAGGCGTGCGAGCGATATGCGAAAGCATTTTTCGATGAGTGGGTGATTTTGTCGGCGAAGCATGGATTCCTGCGTCCAGATGATATCGTTCCCGAAAATTACGATGTCACTTTTGGAACCGCTCATCCGGAGATCATGGCAGCGGACGAGCTGCGCCGCCAATTTCACGAAAAAGGCTTTTCCGACATCGAAGAGCTTGTCATGCTTGGCGGGAAAAAATACCGAAGCGTCCTAAACGCCGTCATTGGCGAACATCAGCATATCAGCTGGCCTCTGTCATCGTACCAAGGCATTGGCTACATGCTTCAAGCGCTGAATCGGGCTGTTGAAGAAAAGCATGAACTGTAGCACGTATAGATGAAGAAAAGAGTGTGAACATGAAAAAACTTGTGGTTGGATTGATTGCCATTGCGGTATTCGGTTACGGGCTATATATCTATCATGTATGTTTCGGTGATGCATTCACGAAAAATGCCGCAGAGCAAAAGCTTGTCTCTTATGTGAAAGAAACCTATCCTCAAAAAGAAATCAAGATCACGAATGGTGTATATAACGCTAAAACCTCGGAATATGTCTTTCAAGCAAACACTCAATCTCATCACTATCCAATGTGTACGAAGGGATTTCTTCATCCTAAGGTCACCTGCGATGGAATTGAAGAAGCGTATACCGAATCAGTAGCAAAACATCTAAATCAAGAAGCATCGAAGGAAATCGAAGCAGATCTGAAAAAAGCGGTTCCGCAAGTCGTAAAAACTGACGCTGCTATCAGCATTGAAAACGGCCAGTTCACATTAGACACAAAGTGGAACAAACATCTGACTGAAAAAGCGCCTATGAGCATGACGATTCAGTTAGATGCCAGCGGATCATCAAAAACAGATGCCGCAAAGATGGCCGAAACGGTCAGGAAAACGCTAAATGAAAAGGGATATACATACTCAAACGGCACGATAGACTGTATGCAGAAGGACGGGGACGGCGGTTTCGGTTATGTTAAATATTCATTTGATTTTCTTCCCAAAACAGCCATTCAGAGAAACGATGCAGAAGAATGAAGCAGTTAAAAGATTTCCGAGGAAATAAATACGTCGATCATTGTCAAAGACTGGGTGATGCCCGGTCTTTTTTGTATGCCTTAAAACGAGACAAATGGATCAGTTTGAGACAAAATGAGACATCTGTCTCAAACTGTCTCAAGTGTAAAAACAAAAACATTGATTTTACGGGCTCAAAAGGCTGGCACACTTCTTGCATTTATAAATGTGAACCCTAAATAGAAGGAGGCGCACAAAATGGAATTGTTAAAACGAGAAGGCTTGTCATTAACTGAGGAGAAAGCGCTGTGGATGTACCAAAAGATGCTGGAAATCAGGGGCTTTGAAGACAAAGTGCATGAACTGTTCGCACAGGGAGTGCTTCCCGGATTCGTCCATTTGTATGCCGGTGAGGAAGCGGTAGCTGTAGGGGTGTGCGCTCATTTACATGATGGCGACAGCATTACAAGCACGCACAGGGGACATGGCCATTGTATCGCCAAAGGCTGTGATCTGGATGGCATGATGGCGGAAATATTCGGAAAAGCGACCGGACTGTGTAAAGGCAAGGGCGGTTCTATGCACATTGCCGATCTCAATAAAGGTATGTTAGGGGCAAATGGAATCGTGGGGGGCGGATTTACACTCGCATGCGGATCAGCGCTCACCGCTAAATATAAACAGACTAAAAATGTAAGCGTTTGCTTTTTTGGGGACGGAGCAAATAACCAAGGCACCTTCCATGAAGGGCTGAACTTAGCGGCAGTATGGAACCTTCCTGTCGTATTTGTCGCCGAAAACAATGGCTATGGCGAAGCCACGCCATTTGAGTACGCGTCAGCCTGTGATTCAATCGCTGATCGGGCAGCTGCCTATAATATGCCGGGGGTCACGGTGGACGGAAAAGATATTTTAGCAGTTTACCAGGCAGCAGAGGAAGCGATAGAAAGAGCAAGAAACGGCGGAGGCCCGTCTTTGATTGAATGTATGACCTACAGAAACTACGGCCATTTCGAAGGAGATGCCCAAACCTATAAAACAAAGGATGAAAAGACAGAGCATCTTGAAGAAAAGGATGCCATTCAAGGCTTTAAAAACTATCTTTTAAAAGAAACAGATGCAAATAAATTGTCAGACATCGAACAGCGTGTCAGCGAATCGATTGAAAAAGCCGTCTCGTTCAGCGAAGAGAGCCCATATCCGAAAGAGTCAGAGCTATTGACAGACGTCTACGTGTCATATGAAAAAGGGGGAATGTGAGATGGCGAGAGTCATAAGCATGTCAGACGCGATCAATGAAGCAATGAAGCTTGCGATGAGAAGAGACGAAAATGTGCTTTTAATCGGTGAGGATGTCGCCGGGGGAGCGGCGGTCGATCATTTACAGGATGATGAAGCATGGGGCGGTGTATTGGGGGTTACAAAGGGTCTCGTACAGGAATTCGGGCGCAGCCGAGTGCTGGATACACCGATTTCTGAAGCGGGCTACATGGGTGCGGCCATGGCTGCGGCATCTACCGGTCTGAGGCCGATTGCCGAGCTGATGTTTAATGATTTTATCGGCACATGCTTTGACCAGGTGATCAATCAAGGGGCAAAATTCCGCTATATGTTCGGCGGAAAAGCGCAAGTGCCGATTACCGTCCGCACCACATACGGAGCGGGATTCCGGGCTGCCGCTCAGCATTCGCAGACGCTGTATGGCCTGTTTACCAGCATCCCGGGCCTGAAGACGGTTGTTCCGTCCAATCCGTATGATGCCAAAGGACTGCTGCTAGCGGCAATCGAAGACAATGATCCGGTGTTCTTTTTTGAAGACAAAACGTCCTACAACATGAAGGGCGAGGTGCCGGAAGATTATTATACAATCCCGCTCGGAAAAGCGGACATCAAACGTAAAGGCAGCGACATCACGCTGTTTGCAGTCGGCAAGCAGGTTAATACCGCGCTTGAAGCGGCGTCAAAGCTTTCAGAAAAAGGCATCGAAGCCGAGGTGCTTGATCCCCGCAGTCTGTCTCCTTTGGATGAGGAAGCGATTTTCACATCGGTGGAAAAAACAAACCGGCTGATCATCATTGACGAAGCCAATCCGCGCTGCAGCATCGCCACGGATATTGCTGCGATTGTCGCCGACAAGGGCTTTGATTTGCTTGATGCGCCGATTAAACGGATTACAGCGCCGCATACACCGGTGCCGTTTTCGCCAGTGCTTGAAGATCAATATTTGCCGACACCAGATCAAATTGTCAGCGTCACGCTTGAATTGCTTGGCGAGCCGGCAATGAATTAAAGGGGGGACACAAATGGCGGTAAAAGTAGTGATGCCAAAATTGGGAATGGCCATGAAACAAGGGGAAGTGTCGATATGGAATAAAAAAGTAGGCGACCCGGTTGAAAAGGGAGAAAGCATTGCCAGCATTCAATCGGAGAAAATTGAAATGGACATCGAGGCGCCTGAAAATGGAACGCTGATCGATATCAAGGTGAAAGAGGGAGAAGAGGTTCCGCCCGGCACAGCGATCTGCTATATCGGGAACGCCAATGAATCAGTGCAGGAAGAGGCGAAAGAGCCTGCTGCAAAAGACAGTGAGCCGCCAGCCGTCCAGCCCGCAAAACAAGAAAGCAAACCCGCAGCCGCTAAAAAAGAACGAATCAAAATATCTCCAGTCGCCAGGAAAATCGCGGAAAAAGCGGGATTAGACGTAAAACAGCTGAAAGGCACAGGACCAGGCGGGCGAATCGTGAAAGACGATGTAACAAAGGCGCTTGCTGAACAGAAAAAAGAGCAGACGGAGCCGGTTTCTGAGCAGAAATCGAAGGAAACGCCGGTGACAGGCATGAGAAAAGTCATTGCGGCCCGAATGCAGGAAAGCCTGGCAAACAGTGCGCAGCTGACGATTACGATGAAGGCTGATATCACCAAGCTGGCAGCCTTTCAAAAACAGCTGTCGCCAACTGCGGAAGAGCGGTACGGCACAAAGCTGACGATGACTCATTTGGTCTCAAGAGCCGCCGTTCTCGCCCTGCAAGCTCATCCGGCGCTGAACAGCTTTTATAAAAATGAACGCATCATCACACACCCTCATGTGCACCTCGGAATGGCCGTGGCCTTGGAAAACGGCTTGGTTGTGCCTGTGATCCGCCATGCTGAAAAGAAATCACTGATTGAACTGGCTCAATCCATCTCGGAAAATGCCAAAAAAGCACGCGAGGGACGGGCGGGAAGCGAAGAACTGCAAGGCTCCACCTTCTCCATTACAAACCTGGGCGCTTTTGGAGTGGAGCATTTTACACCGATATTAAATCCGCCGGAAACAGGCATTCTCGGCATCGGAGCAAGCTATGACACGCCGATGTATCAAGGGGAGGAAATCGTCAGAAGCACAATCCTGCCGCTCAGCCTGACATTTGATCACAGAGCCTGTGACGGCGCCCCTGCGGCTGCATTTCTGAAGACGATTAAAACATTTTTGGAAGAACCGGCAGCATTAATTTTATAGGAAAAGCAGGTGAAAACGACATGACACTAGCCATTATCGGCGGCGGACCTGCGGGCTATGCGGCTGCGGTCTCCGCGTCTCAGCAGGGCAGAAGCGTGCTGCTGATTGACAAAGGCCCGCTTGGGGGAACCTGCCTAAATGAAGGGTGCATCCCGACGAAGTCTTTGTTAGAAAGCGCAAACGTTCTTGATAAAATCAAGCATGCCGGCCACTTTGGAATCGAACTTCCGCCTGGTGCGATTTCGGTTGATTGGAGCAAAATGCAGAACCGAAAACAGCAGGTTGTCAGACAGCTTGTCCAAGGTGTTCAGTACTTAATGAAGAAAAATCAAATACAGGTTGTGAAGGGGACGGCCTCCTTTCTTTCTGACAGAAAGCTCTTAATCGAAGGAGAGAACGGAAAAGAAATCAGAGAAGCGGACCAAATATTGATAGCTTCCGGATCAGAGCCGATCGAGCTGCCATTCGCCCCGTTTGACGGCGAATGGATCATCGACAGCAAGGACGCGCTTTCTCTTTCTGAGATTCCGTCTTCACTTGTCATTGTTGGCGGCGGTGTCATCGGCTGTGAGTATGCCGGGCTGTTTGCCAGATTGGGATCGAGGGTGACCATCATTGAAACAGCCAGCCAGCTGATTCCGGCTGAAGATGAAGATATTGCCCGTCTCTTTCAGGAGAAACTCGAGGAAGACGGTGTTGAAGTGCACACCTCATCCCGATTAGAGCGGGTGGATCAAACGGCCAAAACGGCAATATGGAAAAGCGGGCAGCGGGAGTTTAAAACGAAGGCCGATTATGTATTGGTGGCGATCGGCAGAAAACCTCGTCTTGACGGCTTGCAGCTGGAGCAAGCCGGAGTTGATTTTTCTCCAAAAGGCATTCCGGTGAACGGGCAGATGCAGACCAACGTGCCTCATATTTATGCGATCGGAGATGCGATCGGAGGCATTCAGCTGGCGCATGCGGCTTTCCATGAAGGCATCATCGCTGCTTCTCATGCTTCCGGCAGAGATGTCCAAATGAATGAGAAACATGTGCCACGCTGCATTTATACATCACCGGAAATCGCGTGTATCGGAATGACGGAACAACAGGCAAGAAGCGTATACGGGGATGTAAAGATTGGAGAATTTCCTTTTTCCGCAAATGGCAAGGCGCTCATTAAACAGCAAGCGGAAGGGAAGGTCAAAATCGTGGCAGAACCGGAATTCGGCGAAATCGTCGGTGTCTCGATGATTGGTCCTGATGTGACCGAGCTCATCGGCCAGGCGGCTGCGATCATGAATGGTGAGATGACCGCTGATATGGCGGAGCATTTTATCGCCGCCCATCCGACACTGTCGGAAACATTGAACGAGGCGCTGTTAAGCACGATCGGGCTTGCGGTGCATGCATAACATGGGAAAAAGCAGGCGCGGGAAATACAAGGCGCCTGTTTTTTATTGTTGAAAGCGCTTTATTTTTCCCCTACAATAGATGAAAACGGCGTGTAAGGGAGGAGCGATCAAGGAAATGAATTCGATCCCAAACGATTTGCAAACCTGGAAACGTTTTGTGAAAGACGGTGTGCTTGACGAAGCCCGATTAAGAAAACGGATCGCCGAGTCATGGCATCGCTGCAAAAAAGCTGAGGTCAATCCTTATTTAGAAAAAGGCCCGAAGGTTTTACAGCAAACCGAGCTGGATCAGCAGTCAAACAAGCATTCATTCTTCCTGACGACCGCAAAACCTTATCTCGACAAACTGCTGCCCGCCCTAAAAGAAATGGAAATGATGGCACTGTTAATTGATTCTGACGGCGTTGTTCATGCATTGGACGGCCATCCCCGCGCGCTCTATGAAGCCAAACGCATCAACTTTGTCGAAGGCGCATGCTGGACGGAAACGGCTGTCGGAACAAATGCGATTGGCACGGCGCTCCACATTAGTGAGCCGGTTGCGATACAAGGTTCAGAACATTACTCCGTCGCATCCCATCACTGGAACTGTTCAGCCGCTCCGATTCACCATGAGGATGGCAGTCTTGCGGGAGTGATTGATATCTCGTGTCCGGCAGCAGGCGCGCATCCCCATATGCTCGGTATTGCCACGGCGATCGCCTATGCCGCGGAACGGGAACTGGCAGCTAAAAGCCGTGAGAAAGAGCTGGAGCTGATCAGCCGTTTTGGTGATAGGGCTGCATCCAGTGTACCCATGGTGCTCTGCAATACAAAACAGCACATCATCAGTGCGAGTGTACCGATTCGAACCTCAATGCCCGATTGGCAGGGCCGGCACCTGTATGAGCTGAAGGAAAGGGGCTTCTCAATCGAAAAAGCCGTCACCATGGGAACTGGCGGCACTTGCTTTTATCTCTCGGAACAAAAGAAAAAGACGGCGTTTCGATTCAATGGAGTCATCGGGCAAAGCGGCCGGTCGCAAGCAATGCTGAAGAACCTTGAACGAGCGGCTGTGGCGGATGCAACAATCTGTCTATCGGGGGAGACTGGCACGGGGAAGGAGGTTGCTGCCCGCGCGCTTCATGAGAACAGCGAACGGCGGCACGGCCCATTTATTGCTGTCAATTGCGGAGCGATCCCGTCTGACTTGATTGAAAGCGAGCTGTTCGGCTATGCGGAGGGCGCTTTTACGGGAGCGAAACGAAACGGCTACAAAGGCGCTTTTCAAAAAGCGGATCAGGGCACCTTATTTTTAGATGAGATCGGAGAAATTTCCCACTCGATGCAGGTTGCGCTTTTGCGGGTGCTTCAGGAACGCAAGATCACGCCGGTCGGCGGGACGAAAGAAGTTCCTGTTGATATCAGAGTCATTGCCGCCACACATTGTGATTTGCGCGAGCTTGCCGAAAGCGGAAAAATCAGAGAGGACTTGTTTTACCGCCTTCATGTCTATCCGATCGAGCTCCCTCCTTTACGAGACCGCCCCGAGGATATCCCGGACCTTTTTCAGTACTACAAACAGAAAAATCATTGGCCTGGCGAGCTTCCCCTTGATTTTTTGGATGTGCTGAAAGAGTGGAGATGGCCGGGAAATATTCGCGAGCTGTTCAATGTGTTTGAGCGTCTTTCCATCATATTTCCGGACGGCCGGATGAGAGATGAGCCGCTTCCCGCTTTACTTGAAGCCGCGGGACTGCCGATCACCTCAGCTGAAAAAAAGCCGGCTGCCGCCGGCGCGCAGACCCTTCGTGAGCAAATCCAAAAAGATATGATGGTCAAGGCGCTTGAATCCGCAAAAGGAAACGTCTCTCAAGCCGCCAAAATCAGCGGGATCCCCCGGAGCACTTTCTACAAACGCCTGAAAAAATTCAACTTGTCCGCTGAATCATAAAGCATACTTCCTTTAAGAAATGGAAACGTTATGTATGAAGGAGGGTGTTAGAATGAATAGTCAAAGGGCAAAAGAAATTGTAGAATCTCCCGACATGAAGAAAGTAACATACAACGGAGTTCCTATTTACATTCAGCACGTGAATGAAGAGAACGGAACAGCGAGAATTTATCCGCTGGACGAACCGCAGCAAGAGCATGAAGTACAGCTGACCAGCTTAAAAGAGGATTAAATAAAAATGGCCCGCTTCATAAGCAGGCCATTTTGTTATCCGCGCGGCGCAAATAGGATGACACAGACGCCGATGAGACAAATCAATGCACCGATCCAGTCATACAAATCAGGTGTTTTCCGGTCGACAAGCCATCCCCACAGGACCGCAAGCACGATGAATACTCCGCCATAAGCAGCGTATACACGGCCAAAGGAAGGGAAGGACTGAAACGTCGGCAGAATACCGTAAACAATTAGGATCAGCGCCCCGGCGATCCCGTAACCGACTGGCTTTGCCTCTCTCAGCCACAGCCAAACCAAATACCCGCCGCCAATTTCGGCAAGCCCCGCCGCGAGAAATAAAAGAATCGTAATCAGCATGACTCGCACTCCTCAAGTTGCTTTTTCCCTTTCAATTATAAAAGAGGAGAGCTGTTAAAGCTTCGGGTTATTCTCAAATTCCTTCAAATACGCGTTTCGCTGAACCTCTGTAAACTGGCTGATCCAGTTGCTTTTCGCCTCTTCGTTCAGATGGGGGAGGATATAGCGTTCAACCGCTTCAAAAAACAACGGATTTGCGATAATGTTCCAGGTAGGGATGCGAACGACCTTGCCGTCTGTTTTCTCGATGATAATATCTTCAAAAAAGATCCCTTTCAAACTGTAATGATGCCGTCCCATATAAATCCGTTTTACCTCAGAAAACAGCACGCTGCGCTTTCTCGAGAAGATCTCGCCATCAGGCCCTGTCTTTACGCTGAAAATAATATTTCCCCGGCTTGTGAACGCTGGAAAAGCCATAAAAAATGTGATCAAGCCATAAACAATCGCCATGAAACCGCCGCCCAAATACAGCAGGGCATACTTAGATTCAAATGTGAGAGCTTCAGACACCAGCCACACTCCTGCAATAAAGGCGCCTCCAGTGGCAAGGAACAGCCAAGCCCTTAGAAACATCATGCTTTTTACTTCAATCAATGTGCTGCTCCTATAGCTTCGGATGATTCTCAAATTCCTTCAAATACGCGTTTCGCTGAACCTCTGTAAACTGGCTGATCCAGTTGCTTTTCGCCTCTTCGTTCAGATGGGGGAGGATATAGCGTTCAACGGCTTCGAAAAACAACGGATTTGCGATAATGTTCCAAGTGGGAATGCGAATGGTCTTCTGATCAACGGTTTGAATTATTATATCTTCCTGGAACATCCCTTTTAGACTAAATTTATGGCGGCCCATCTCAATTTTCTTGATATCGGTAAACGTAACAGACACTTTGTCAGTGAACAGTTCTCCATCTTTTCCTGTCTTGATGCGGAAGATGGTATTTCCCCGAGGGGTAAATGCCGGAAAGAAGATGATAAATAAATATAAACAAAACAAGGTGAACAGAAAGCCAGCAGGAATGGCCAAGAGGTAATATTTCGTTTGAAACGTAATACCCATATAAAAGAGCCACAAACATGCTAATCCCATACCGGCAGATCCGACAAAAGCCCATATTCTCAGGAACATTCTGCTTTTGACTTCAACGATTTCTTGGTTTTTCAATGCTTTTCTCCTTTTTGTTAATTCAGATTCTTATTCATTTTTTGAAATGATTTGATTTACAACATCCTTATGAGCAGGGAGGATAGAAAATTCATTCTGGGTGATGCCTGTGACAAGCCAAGTATGGCGGGCCCCCGGCAGGACAAATGCCATGTCAGCCACTTCAGGAGTGTTATCTTTGTCATATGCCAGACGCATCAATGTATCCATTTTCCCTTTCCGCAAAGCCAGATCATTTACAAATCGGGTAACGTCCTCTTGATGGTCATGTTTATCAAGGAACTCTTTTAGATAGGAAGGATTGTCTGAAGCGCCCTCCAAGAGCTTTTCGAATTCATTTGATGTCAATGTCACAATCGATTCTCTTTTATCCTCTGTATCTATTATATGTAAAAACTCATCTGTCTTAGCAAGTAACCCTTCACTTGATTCCATTTTTGTAATGCGATGGACTTGTTCATCAAAAAGGAGTTCGTGAGAGTAGGTGCCGAATTTTGATACATGGCAGGACACATTCTGTTCGGCGCCTTGCCCGTTAAATTTAGAAAGCTTCACTGTATAGTCAGCGTCGTTTAATACATGGATAAACGGACAGTACTCGTCCTTTAACCGATATTGATGATTTCGATATTCCGCCGCATCTTTGGCTAAGAGTGAGCGGCACGCCGCTTCAAACAAAGCGCCGAGCTTTTCATCTTCTATTTCCGGAAAATAGGCCTGCTTCAAGGCCATTCCCTGTTCAAAAAACCCTTCGCTGTAAAAACAAAATAAGAGTTCTTCTATGCTGATCGTAAACTGCTTCATTGTTTATTCTCCTATCCAAATGAAAGTTTCCCTTTGAGGAAATGAGTTGCGCCGTGTATAAGCGAATCCGCTGTTTTCTTTGCTGTTTCCATGCCCTTTTTCGCGCTGTCTAACCCTTTATGTATCGTTTGATTCGCCGCATCTATGCCGTCATTCACTGATTTGACGACTTTGCCGGCTGATTCCAGCCCTTTCTTGGCTGTATCAACGACAGCATGTATCGGTTCTTTCAGCTTTAAGGCTGCTTTTTCGGCAAAACCGGCTGTATATTTGGCGATTTGTTCTCCGACGACTCCGCCAACGTATGAACCGGCTGCCCCAAGAAGGACAGTACCCACAGGTCCTGCAAAGCTTCCGATTGCACCGCCGATGACAGCACCAGCTGTGGCACCGCCGGCAACAAAAATCGTATTATTCACAGCATTCCCGACGGCCTTGGCGTTTTCACGCTTGAGAACTTCAGGTTTGTCTTGGTATTTCGCGTAATTTTCAGCAATTTTCAAGCCCGCTCCGAACGTTTCGGTCGCACCGGTGATCAGTGTGGCGGTAATGGCATTTCCTTTGGCGAATTTCAAGCCCGTTTTTCCGACATCCTTCAAAGTTGAGCGTACGCCGGCTTCGTTAAGAAATCCTCTTGTGTAGCTTCTGACGCTGTTTGAAAAATCGACCGTATCCTGAGGAAAGTACTTTGTAAACTTTTTATGTACCAAATCTGAAAATGGACGGTTTGTCTTTTTAAACAAATATTTAGGATTCATAAGCACTCTAGCCGCTTTTTGATAACGTGAGCTGTCAACGGCTCTGGAAATATCCAATAGAAGTTTTGAGTGCCGGGCGGTATGCAAACCGCTTGGCTGTTTCACAAATTTCGTAAGCCCTAATCCGTAGTATTTTCCCTGCGTCAGCATAAGGGCGGTTAAGCTTGTCATCGTTCCGTATTTGTCGTAAGCATGATAGAGCTTTCGCAGAATATCATCTTGTTCAACAAATTTGTCGCCCGTTTTTCTGATAAAAATCTCATTGTCACTCAGCTTGGTGACGAGCGCTTTTCCTGAACTCCACGCATCGCCGACTCCGGAAAAACAGCTGCTGTAGCGGGGATCGCATTGTAAAATCATTTGTCCCAGCTCCACATGCAGGTCTTTATATTTGCTTTCGATATCGGTTAATTCAGTGACAACATCATTTGCAAGCTGTTCGAGCTTATCCGGATCAACTGCAATGTTTCCTGACACACCGTTCACCCCCCGAGTTTATGTCTTTCTTCTCTTGCTTTACGTTCCAGTTCTTCCATTCTGGCAATTTCAGCTTTTCGTTCTTCGATTTTGACGGCGGCTGCCTTCAGCTCCTGGCTTGTTTCAAGCAGTTCCTGTTCAAATTGATCGTAGGCGGCTTTTGTTTCCTCGAAATCCTGGTCAAACGAATCTCTTGCTTTTCCCTGCCAAGCATCCCCCAATGCAGATAACCGGGATTCAAGGAGCAGCTTGGAACTTCTGACCTCCTCTGCGGCCGCACTGTACTTGTTTGCCAGCTCAATGACTTTATATGAGTCCAACTTTTGTCCCCTGCCTTTTCTAAATTCACGCACAATTGGATGTTTTATATAAATGATTATAAATAATTCGGCATGTATCCGAATCGTACAAAAGAACCTTTTCATAAGAGCTGGAAGGGCGTATATTCACTCAAATTTCACAGTTGGTGAGACTTTAAGATTACAAAAAAGGTAAAAAAAACAAATCTCTCAGACGTAAGACAAATGAGAAATTTTCCGCTCTATGGGAAAAAACACTAAAATTGATCAAATGACCTAAGTGCGCCAAATGTGTTACGGGACGTGCTCTCCCATGGTATAAATGGAATTGTAAACGTTATCAAGGAGGTCGTCAGTATGAAGAAAAAATCATTCTCAATCGTAATAGCGGGCGGAGGGAGTACTTTCACTCCGGGAATCGTTCTGATGCTCTTGGACCATTTGGAGGAGTTTCCGATCAGAAAACTGAGGCTGTATGATAATGACGGGGAGAGACAAGAGCGGATTGCAGGCGCTTGTGACGTTTTTATCAGAGAAAAAGCGCCGGAAATTGAATTTACAGCGACGACTGACCCGGAAGAAGCTTTTACAGATGTTGATTTTGTCATGGCGCACATCAGGGTAGGGAAATACGCGATGCGTGCGCTGGATGAGCAAATTCCGCTGAAGTACGGAGTTGTCGGCCAGGAGACGTGCGGACCGGGCGGTATCGCATACGGCATGCGTTCGATCGGCGGCGTGCTTGAAATACTAGATTACATGGAAACATATTCGCCTGATGCGTGGATGCTCAATTATTCCAACCCGGCGGCCATTGTCGCGGAGGCTACGAGACGCCTCAGACCGAATTCGAAAATTCTCAATATCTGTGATATGCCGGTGGGAATCGAAGACCGGATGGCGCAAATACTCGGCCTCTCCTCAAGAAAAGAAATGAAGGTCCGCTACTACGGATTAAATCATTTCGGCTGGTGGACGTCGATTCAGGATCAAGAGGGCAACGATTTAATGCCGAAGCTGAAGGAGCATGTATCTCAATACGGGTATATTCCGAAGACGGAGGCTGAAGCTGTGGAGGCGAGCTGGAATGACACGTTCGCAAAAGCGCGTGACGTGCAGGCCGCTGATCCTGACACACTGCCGAATACGTATTTGCAATATTATTTGTTCCCGGATGACATGGTGAAAAAATCAAATCCGAATCATACGCGGGCAAACGAAGTGATGGAAGGGCGCGAAGCCTTTATTTTCAGCCAATGTGATATGATCACGCGCGAGCAGTCCTCGGAAAACAGCGAAATCAAAATCGATGATCACGCATCATATATCGTGGATCTTGCCCGGGCGATTGCCTACAACACAGGTGAAAGAATGCTCTTGATCGTTGAAAATAACGGAGCGATTGCGAATTTTGACCCGACTGCGATGGTCGAAGTGCCTTGTATCGTCGGCTCGAATGGGCCAGAGCCGATCACCGTCGGCACTATTCCGCAATTCCAAAAAGGGCTGATGGAGCAGCAGGTATCCGTTGAGAAATTGACTGTTGAAGCGTGGGCGGAGAAATCGTTCCAAAAGCTGTGGCAGGCGCTGATCCTGTCAAAAACAGTGCCGAACGCGCGTGTGGCAAGGCTCATTCTCGAGGATTTAATAGAGGCCAACAAAGACTACTGGCCTGAGCTTGATCAAAGCCCAACCCGCATTTCATAACTGAAAATCCCCCATTTTCGAATCTGTAATTGTATATAATAGAAAGAAAATGGGGGGATCTGATATGCAGCTCGAAGAACTGATTAATCAGCACTACAGTAAATTAAATGACAACGATTTTCATATTTTAAAATATATATTGAATCACAAGCACACGTGCTATCACCTTGGAATCGACGCGCTGGCCAAAGCTTGCAGCGTATCGCGTTCCTCAATTTTGCGGCTTGCCCAAAAGCTCGGTTTCAGCGGCTACAGTGAATTTCGCGTTTTTTTAAAGTGGGAAGATCAGCCGGAAGAAGGCGAGAGTATGAGTTTTCAAAAACTGCTTGATGATATTGAAGCAAATCTGAAATTCCTAAGGACGAAGGACATGACGGATATGTGCCAGCTGATTGATGAAGCCGACCGCATTTTCGTGTACGGATCGGGAAATGCGCAAAAGATATGCGCCCGCGATCTGCAAAGAATGTTTATTCCGCGCCATCGGTATCTCATTTTGATTGAAGACAGAAATGAATTTAATCTGATGCGCGATGATTTTAAAGTAAACGATCTGTTTATCATCATTTCGCTTTCCGGAGAAACACCGGAGCTGATTCCTCAGGCAAGAATGCTTTCTGCAAAGGGCATTCCCTTTATTTCCATTACAAATTTAAAAAACAATGTCCTCGCCCAGCTGACTCCGCATAATCTTTATGCGACAAGCAAACCTGTGACATTAAGCGATAAAACGGAAATTGTCGCTTTTGCGCCGTTTTTTCTCGTTGGCGAAGCATTGTTCCGCGCATATGTTGATTACAAAGAGGCAGAAAAAAATGACATTGAGTAGCAGGGGGTTTTGGTATGATGCAAAAAATTCAGCGCTTTGGAAGCGCGATGTTTGTACCTGTTCTATTGTTCGCGTTCGCGGGCATTATTGTCGGTGTCAGCACGCTCTTTAAAAATGAAACCCTCATGGGCCCGCTCGCCGATCCTGACGGGTTGTGGTATCAGTGCTGGTATATCATTGAGCAGGGCGGCTGGACGGTCTTTAACCAAATGCCGCTCTTATTCGCCATCGGCATCCCGGTTGCTTTGGCGAAGAAAGCTCAGGCGCGCGCTTGCTTGGAAGCGCTTACGGTTTACTTGACGTTCAATTATTTTGTCAGCTCGATTTTGACGGTATGGGGAGGCGCATTTGGCGTCGATATGAACCAGGAGGTCGGCGGAACGAGCGGGTTAACGATGATCGCGGGCATCAAAACGCTTGATACCAACATTATCGGAGCCATCTTGATTTCTTCAATTGTCGTCTATTTGCATAACCGTTATTTTGATAAAAAACTGCCTGATTTTCTCGGCATCTTTCAGGGTTCAACGTATATCGTGATGATTTCCTTCTTCATTATGATCCCGATCGCCCTTGCGGTGTCTTACATTTGGCCGATGGTTCAATCGGGTATCGCCTCGCTTCAAAGCTTCCTGGTCGCTTCCGGGGCGGTGGGCGTTTGGATTTACACGTTTTTGGAACGGATTTTGATCCCGACGGGTCTTCATCATTTTATTTACACGCCGTTTATTTATGGGCCTGCTGTAGCGGAAGGCGGGATCGTCACGTATTGGGCGCAGCATCTCGGCGAATATTCACAAAGCGCCAAACCCCTGAAGGAGCTTTTCCCGCAAGGCGGATTCGCGCTCCATGGCAACTCGAAAATCTTCGGCATTCCGGGAATCGCTCTGGCGTTTTATGCTACAGCCAAAAAGGAAAAGAAAAAACTTGTCGCGGGGCTGCTGATTCCTGTTACACTGACAGCGATTGTCGCCGGTATTACAGAGCCGATTGAGTTCACTTTCTTATTCATCTCTCCTTTCTTATTTGCGGTTCACGCCGTGCTTGCCGCATCAATGTCGACGGTCATGTATTTGGCGGGTGTTGTCGGGAACATGGGAGGCGGGCTGATCGAAGCTGCCACCTTGAACTGGATACCTCTCTTTGGCAGCCATGGTATGACGTATGTGTATCAAATTTTGATCGGGCTTTCTTTTACAGCTATTTATTTTTTCGTCTTCCGATTTTTAATCCTCAAATTCAACATCGCCACACCGGGACGGGAAAAGGATGATCAGCAGGAAACAAAGCTGTATTCGAAAAAGGAATACAGAGAAAGAAAAATCAAGGATGAAACAGCCTCCACAGCTGAAACTGAAACGGCAGATGACACCGCGTTTTTGTATATTGAAGCGCTGGGAGGAAAAGACAACATCACCGAAGTCACAAACTGCGCCACCCGCCTCAGAGTCAGCGTCAAGGATGACAGTAAGGTTGAACCCGACAGCATCTTCCGCGCGCTTGGCGCACACGGCGTCGTCAGGAACGGGAAAGCGTTTCAAGTGATTATCGGACTAAGCGTTCCGCAGATGCGGGAGCGTGTGGAAAAAATATTGAATCAATAAAGCCGGCCCTCCTTTCCAGGAGGGTTTTCGTTTGCCGTCAAAAAGACCGTCATAGTAAAGTAAAGAAAGAGACAATCGAGTAAAAAGGGGTTTGGAGGCTTTTACATGCAAAAGGCTTTATCGTTTTTAAAACCATACTCATGGCTGGCGGGAGTTGCGCTAATCCTCATGTTGACGGAGCTTGCGGTTGAACTGATGCAGCCTTTACTGATCGCAAAAATCATCGACGATGGGATATTGAAGCAAGATTTGCGGCATGTGTGGACATGGGGCGCGGTCATGGTCGGATTGACCGTGTTGTCATTTGCCGCGGGAATGCTGAATTCCTTTTACGCCGCCCATGTCAGCCAAAGCTTTTCCTATGATACGAGAAAAGGGCTTTTTCAAAAAATCCAGTCCTTCTCCTATTCTACATTTGGACAGTTTTCCTCCTCTTCTTATATCACAAGGCTGACAAACGATGTCACACAGGTTCAAAACATGATTTTTATGAGTTTGCGGTTTATGCTGCGGGCACCGTTAATGATTGCAGGAGGCATTGCGCTGTCACTCGCTGTTAACGTGAAGCTCGGCTTTTTTCTGCTTGTGACCATTCCGATCCTGATCTTGTTTTTGCTTTGGGTATTAAAAAAAGGCGGGGCGCTGTTCCGCTCCGTGCAGAAACGGCTGGATCAGGTGAATACCGTCATGCAGGAAAACCTAACCGCGATGAAGCTGATCAAAGCGCTGCTTCGCGGCAGCCATGAAGTCAAAAGATTTATCAAAGCCAACACGAGGCTGATGGAAAAAACGGTTTCAGCCTTTCAGCTTGTGGAATTCACGATGCCTGTGCTGATGCTTTTGATGAACCTCTGCATCCTGTTGATTTTGTGGGCAGGGGCCTACAGTATCACAAGCGGCGGCACTCAGGTCGGCGATGTTGTCGCGATTATTAACTACGCAACACGCATTACGGGCGCGCTTTCGATGTTTCCGTTTTTGATTATGATTTTCACCCGGGCGAAGGCATCAGGGGATAGGATCGGCGAAGTGCTTGAAACGGAAGGCGATGAGCGGGCGGAAGACATTATATCTGATCGTTTGTCGGGACGGATTGAATTTCAGCATGTTTCCTTCCGTTATCCTGAAATGGATAGAGAAGTACTGCGGAATATCTCGTTTTCCGCAAAGCCAAGGGAGACGATCGCGATTCTCGGCGCGACGGGATCGGGCAAGTCCACGCTCTTTCAGCTTATTCCACGGCTTTATCAGGCGGATGCAGGAAGCATTTACATAGATGAAAAGCCGATTCATGATGTTCCGGCTGAAGGGCTTCGCAAGCAAATTGGATATGTACCGCAGGAAGTGCTCCTGTTTTCCGGCACAATCAAAGAAAATATCGCTTGGGGCAAAGAAAATGCTTCACTTGATGAAATAATGGAAGCCGCCAAACATGCGCAAATTCATGACACGATTATGAAGCTCCCAAATGGGTATGACACCGTGTTGGGGCAAAGAGGCGTCAACCTGTCCGGCGGCCAGAAGCAGCGGATATCCATTGCTAGGGCGCTGATCCGAAAACCGGCCATCCTTCTTTTGGATGACAGCACAAGCGCGCTTGATCTGCAAACGGAGGCGAAGCTGCTTGAGGCAATCAGCACATACGAGTGCACAACATTAATCATTACGCAAAAAATGACCACAGCCATGAAAGCTGATAAGATTTTGCTGCTTGAGGATGGCGAAATGATTGAAAAAGGCACGCATAGTGAGCTGCTATCTGAATCACAGTTATACAAGCGCATTTATGAGTCGCAATTCGGAAGGGAGGGGAGCGAGTCATGCTAAAAGACATCCGCAAGCCTTTCCAATATCCTAAACTGCCAATCGGCAAAACAGAAGGCGCGAAAAAACGGGCGAAAGCAAAGGATACAAAAGGCACACTGAGACGAATCTGGTCTTACTTGGCTGAACGAAAAGGACTGCTCATCCTTGTTATGCTGATGGTTGTCATCAGCGCGATATTCGGGCTCCTTGGCCCCTTCGTGATCGGAAAGGCAATCGACCATTTTATCGTCGGGAAAACGGTCAGCGGCTTGATTCCCGTTTTGCTTCTTCTGCTCGTCATTTATGTCATTCAGGCCCTGTCGCTCTGGTTTCAAAACTATTGGATGATTACGATTTCGCAAGGCACGGTTTTCAGAATGAGAAGCGAGTTGTTCACCCACCTGCATGAGCTGCCGATTCCGTTTTTTGATAAACAGCGGCACGGCGAGCTGATGAGCCGGGTGACGAATGACATCGAAAATGTCAGCTCGACCTTAAACACGTCGGTCATTCAAATTTTGTCAAGCGTCATTACCTTCGTCGGAACGATTGCGGTCATGCTGTACATGAGCCCGCTCCTCACAGCGATTACCCTGACCATTATTCCGGTGATGGCAGTAAGTCTGAAATGGATCACCAACCGGACGGGAAAGCTGTTTAAAGAACAGCAGAAAAACCTTGGCGAGCTGAATGGATATATTGAGGAATCTGTTTCCGGCGCAAAGGTCATCAAAGCCTATTCGCGTGAAAAGCAGATCACAGCCGAATTTCTTGAAAAAAACGCTGCGCTCAAGACCTCGGGCTTCTGGGCACAGACGATTTCCGGGTTTATCCCGAAAGTCATGAACTCTTTGAATAACTTAAGCTTTACAATGATTGCCGCAATCGGCGGTTTGTTTGCGCTAAAAGGCTGGATCTCGATCGGCTCCATCGTCGTCTTTGCCGAGTATTCAAGACAATTCACACGTCCTTTAAACGACTTGGCGAACCAGTTTAATACGATGCTGTCCGCCATTGCGGGCGCTGAACGGGTGTTTGACGTGCTTGACGAAAAAGAGGAGCGCGAGGATGAAAAGAACGCCGTGCATCAGCCGATCCAAACAGGCAGTATTGAATTCCGGGACGTGTCCTTCGGTTACGATCAAGGGCAGCAGACACTGAAGCATTTACAGTTTACCGTGCCTGCCGGACAATCCATCGCGTTTGTCGGGCCGACGGGAGCGGGGAAAACAACTGTCACCAACCTGCTCGCCCGTTTTTACGAGCCTGAAGAGGGGAGAATTTTAATCGACGGTACAGACATTAAAACGCTCACTAGGGCAAGCTTGAGAAAAAACATGGGGTTTGTCCTTCAGGATTCGTTTTTGTTTCAGGGAACGATCAGAGAAAATATTCGCTATGGCAGGCTCGATGCTTCTGATCAGGAAGTCGAAGCCGCTGCAAAAACAGCGAACGCCCATAGCTTTATTGAAAGGCTGCCAAAAGGATATGACACCGTGCTGACGCAAAACGGCACAGGCATCAGCCAAGGACAGAAACAATTGATTTCCATAGCGCGTGCGGTGCTTGCCGATCCGGTTCTTCTCATCTTGGATGAAGCGACAAGCAACATTGATACCGTAACAGAAGTCAACATTCAAGAAGCGCTCGCCCGTTTAATGGAAGGAAGAACAAGCGTCATCATCGCCCACAGGCTGAACACAATTCAAAGAGCGGACCAGATTGTGGTGCTAAAAGATGGCGAAATGATTGAAAAAGGCAGCCATGAAGAATTGATCCGGCAAAAAGGATTTTACAGTGACTTATATAAAAGCCAATTTGAGAAATAGACCTTTGTCCTGCACAGAGGTCTTTTTTGTTACAGTTTTATAGTACTTTTATTTCATTTTCGTAAAATGTAACAAAATTACTTGACGTAAACAAGTTATGTATATATACTAGCTTACATTAAGTAAGTGATAACATTTATCAAGGAGGATAAAATGAATAAATCATTTGAAATTGGCACATTACTTTTAAGAGTTATTACAGGTATTATCTTTTTTGTTCACGGTTTATCAAAGTTTCAAGGAATGGAGGGCACGATTCAATTTTTCGGCAGCATAGGCCTTCCAAGCTTTATGGCGTATGTCATCGCAGCGATTGAACTCGTTGGCGGAGTGCTTGTCTTCTTCGGATTGGCTACACGTATTGTCGGTGTTCTGTTTGCCCTCACGCTGATCGGAGCCATCATTACAGTCAAGCTGAAAGCGCCATTCATGGGAAATGCAGAATTTGATTACCTTCTGCTTTTGACATCAATCCACCTGGCTCTTTCCGGAAGCCGTTTCCTTGCGCTGGATCCACTTGTGTTTAAAGCAAAAAAGAGCGAAAACGTATCAGCATAAGAAAAGAGGCATACAGCATGACCAGCATTCATGAGGATACAAATATTGGCTATGTCAAACTCACAATCCGCAGCCTGGAGCGTTCCCTTCAGTTCTACTGTAACGTCATCGGCTTTCAAGTCTTAAAAAAGACGGATCGCCAAGCCGAACTATCGGCTGACGGAAAACGCGTCCTGCTTGTTCTCGAAGAAAATCAGAGCGCCGTCGTCTTGCCTGAACGGTCTGTGACGGGCCTCTATCACTTTGCAATTCTTCTTCCGAACAGGAAGGAACTTGGTATCGCGCTCGCCCGCCTGATTGAACACGGCATTGCCATCGGACATGGGGATCATGCTGTCAGTGAAGCACTCTACCTGTCTGATCCTGATGGAAACGGAATTGAAATGTACGCTGACCGCCCCCGCAGCACGTGGCAGCGTGATCGTGAAGGAAACTACGTCATGACGACAACCGCTGTTGACATTGAGGGTCTTCTTGAAGTGGCCGGAGATGAGCGGAAAGCAGCGCTTCCGAACGATACAATTATCGGACACATTCATCTGCATGTCAGTGATTTGAAAGAAGCAAAAGCGTTTTATACGGATGTGCTGGGCTTTGATATTGTCGGAAACTATGCGGGCATGTCCGCTCTCTTCGTTTCAGCCGGAGGCTACCATCATCATATCGGCTTAAATATTTGGGCGGGAAGAAACGCGCCGCCTAAACCAACAAATGCCAGCGGACTAGACTATTACACGGTTGTCCTGCCTCATCAAGAGGAACTGGATCGAGTGGCAGACCGAGTCAAACGTGCCGGATATTCGATCGAAGAAACGGAAAACAGCTTCCGTGTGAAAGATCCTGTTTCCGGCGCCCATATTAGATTTGTGATTTGACTGTAATCCCTTTGCCGAAAAAACGGCAGGGGGATTTTTTATTTTTGTCCGCCTTGTTATGATGGGAGAACCAACTTGTTAGGAGGCGTTTACATGGAACTCAATCACCTTGTGACGGGCAAAATAGCATTAAATCAATATGTGCATCGCTTAGAGCAAAAGGATGTTTCATTTTACGTCCACTATTGGGGAGCGATGACGAACCACTATAACACACTCCTTCATAAGCATTCCTTTTATGAAATTTGTTACGTCGTAAGAGGTGAAGGATATTACCTTGAAGGCGATCGTACATATCCGCTTCGTGAACAGACGATTTTTTTGTCAAAGCCGGAGCATTTGCACCAAATCAAAAGTGAAACAGGGCTGTTCCTTTTTTACGTCGCTTTCGAGCTGAGCGAGGATCAGTCAAGCGCCGAATGGATCAAAGTGATGGAAGAAGTGAAACAAAGCCCCTTTATCACAATGCAATTGAAAGATGTCGAACCGCCGGGCCTGCTTTGGAAAACGTTAATGCTGCAAGCAGCGCAGCCTGTCAATGCTTTTGACAAAGAGATCCTATTTCATTTGTCGCATGCATTGATCCTGTCATTAATCCAAACCTTTCTCCCGTCCGCCCATCGCCCGAAACAAAAGCAGCCCATTCACACATCTTCTGCTTTGCTGACAGAGGTGAAACTGCACATAAAAGACAATCTGTCACAGCCGTTAAAGCTGACGGATGTCGCCAGCCACTTTCATATCTCAGGGAGGCACTTATCACGTTTATTTGCAGCAGAACTGGGCGTCAGCTACTCAGAATTTGTCCAAAATGAAAAAATAAACAAAGCTGCCGAACTGCTGAAATCAACGAATCTATCGATTAAAGAAATAGCGGAAGAAATCGGTTTCTCAGTACATTATTTCACTCGCGTCTTTTCCGCTAAAATCGGTAGCTCACCCGGGCTTTTCCGCTCCCTTTATAAAGATTCAAAAATGACCGCATTTCAAATCAATAAACCTTTTCAAAAAATCGAACAGGCCAAGCCGCACGAATAAGATGTCCTGAAATGACAAAACAATGTCTTCATATGATAAAGACGCGAGAAATCTCGTTGTCTTATAATCTCTTTAGAAAGCGGTTACAAAAGTGTGTGTTGCTGAAGGAGGGATACATTGGCTTATGCTTGGTGTCGGGTGCTCTGCCATTCTTGAAAGAAGGGGAAGAAAGCCGTGAGTACAAAAAAGAAAGAGGCTGTAAAAGAAAAAGAAAGCTTAGCTCATAAAGGGCTTTTACGAACGATTACATTGGTATCTACATTCGGCGGCCTGTTGTTCGGTTATGATACGGGTGTCATTAATGGGGCACTTCCTTTTATGGCAACTGCAGGTCAACTCAATCTTACACCTGTTACAGAAGGACTGGTTGCGAGTTCCCTGCTTCTCGGGGCAGCCTTCGGGGCGATGTTTGGAGGACGTCTGTCCGATCGGCACGGCCGCCGAAAAACGATCCTTTATTTAGCCTTACTCTTCATCGCAGCCACACTTGGCTGTACCTTTTCACCAAACGCGTCCGTGATGATTGCCTTTCGTTTTCTGCTCGGACTGGCGGTTGGCTGCGCTTCTGTAACGGTTCCAACCTTTTTAGCGGAAATTTCGCCGGCAGAACGCAGGGGACGAATCGTGACACAAAATGAACTGATGATCGTAATTGGCCAGCTGCTGGCATACACCTTTAACGCCATTATCGGCAGCACAATGGGGGAGAGCGCAAATGTTTGGCGGTATATGCTGGTCATCGCGACACTTCCGGCTGTTGTGTTATGGTTCGGAATGCTCATCGTGCCTGAAAGCCCGCGTTGGCTGGCGGCTAAAGGCAGAATGGGTGACGCTCTGCGGGTGCTTTGGCAAATCCGTGTAGACAGCCGGGCACAGCAGGAAATAAAAGAAATCAAACATGCGATTGAGGGCACAGCAAAAAAGGCCGGCTTTCATGATTTTCAAGAGCCGTGGATCAGACGCATTCTATTCGTTGGGATCGGAATCGCCATCGTACAGCAAATTACCGGTGTCAATTCGATCATGTACTATGGGACAGAAATTCTGAGAGAAGCCGGTTTTCAAACAGAAGCTGCATTAATCGGCAATATTGCAAACGGTGTTATTTCAGTTATCGCGGTCATTTTTGGGATATGGCTTCTCGGCAAAGTCCGCCGCCGGCCCATGCTGATCATCGGACAGATTGGCACGATGACAGCCCTTCTGCTGATCGGGATTTTATCCATTGTCCTTGAAGGAACACCCGCCCTGCCGTATGTTGTGCTGAGTTTGACCGTTTTGTTTCTTGCGTTTCAGCAGGCTGCCATTTCTACGGTGACGTGGCTGATGCTCTCGGAAATCTTTCCTATGCATGTGCGGGGGCTTGGCATGGGGATCAGCACCTTCTGCTTGTGGACAGCTAACTTTCTCATTGGATTCACCTTTCCCATTTTGCTCAATCATATTGGGATGTCGGCGACATTTTTTATCTTTGTCGCTATGAATATTCTAGCGATTCTATTTGTGAAAAAATATGTGCCTGAGACAAAAGGGCGGTCACTTGAACAGCTTGAGCATTCCTTTCGCCAGTATGGCCGCCGCGCTGATCAGGAAATCCAAAATCAAACAACTCACTTATCGTAATCTGCAGATACCAGGAGGAATCTATCAATGAAACTATCTTATGTAACAGACAGCTTAGGACATTTGCCTTTTGAAGAAATGCTCGATTTTGCCGCGGAGCTTGGCATTGATACGCTTGAAATGACAACCGGAGGCTGGTCGCCTGCGCCTCACTTGAATCTTGATGAACTGCTGCAAAGCAGCCACAAAAGAGAAGAGTTTTCAGCAGCGCTGGAAAAGCGGAATATGACACTTTGCGCTTTAAACTGCTCGGGGAATCCTTTGGATCCAGGCGAACTGGGCAAATTGCACAGAGAAGTAACGGACAAAACGATGGAGCTGGCTGGATTATTAGGCGTCAAAAAAGTGATCATGATGAGCGGCCTGCCAGCCGGCGGCCCGGACGACAAAGTGCCGAACTGGATCACATACACAGTAAGCTGGCCTCCCGTTTTAAAAGATATCCTCAACTATCAATGGGAAGATGTTGCGATTCCTTATTGGAAGGAGCTTGTCCAAAAAGCGGAAGCCTGCGGTGTTGAAAAAATCGCGCTTGAAAATTTCAGCTCTCAATTAGTCTATAATCCTGAGACTCTCTTTCGGCTCAGAAATGCAGTCGGCCCGATGGTCGGTTTGAATCTTGACCCGAGCCATTTATTATGGATGGGCGCAGACCCGATCATCGCGGCAAGGGAGCTCGGAGAAGCCATTCACCATGTTCACGGAAAAGATGTCAGAATTGAAAGACATTTAGCTGCAGTTAACGGGCTGTTAGAAACAAAAGAAGTGACAGATCCTGCAAACCGGGCATGGAATTATGTAGCTGTCGGCTGCGGACAGGATTTACAGTGGTGGAAGGAATTTTTTTCAGTCGTAAAAATGATGGGGTATGACGGTGAGGTTTCCTTAGAAATGGAGGACTTAACGATGTCACCGGAAGCGGGCATCCGCACATCGATAGAAGCTTTAAAACAAACCATCAGCCAATAGGAGGTTTTTCTGATGCTAAATGGAGAAAGAATCATTTCAAAACCGCTGCGCTGGGCAATGGTAGGCGGCGGGCGGCTCAGCCAGGTTGGATATAAACATCGTATTGGAGCGCTGAGAGACAATACTGCCTTTCAATTAATCGCAGGCGCCTTTGATATCGATGCCGAAAGAGGAAAAGACTTTGGGGTGAACCTCGGAGTGGATGCGGAACGCTGTTATCCTGACTATCAAACAATGTTTGCGGAGGAAGCGAAAAAAGAGGATGGCATAGAGGTTGTATCGATTGCCACCCCGAACGGCACTCATTATGAGATCTGTAAGGCGGCGCTTGAAGCAGATCTGCATGTCATTTGTGAAAAACCGCTGTTCTTCACTTCAGAAGAGGGCTATGAAATCAAAGCGCTCGCAGAGAAAAAAGGGAAAATTGTCGGCGTGACATACGGGTTTTCCGGCAATCAAATGCTCCTTCAAATGCGTGCGATGATTGAGCAAGGCAAGATCGGCGATATTCGTGTGGTTGACTTGCAGTACACACACGGTTTTTGTGCAGCAGATGAGGGCGAAAACATAAGCGCTGCACAGAAATGGCGTGTCGACCCTGCGATCGCCGGGCCAAGCTTTGTGCTGGGCGATTTATCTACCCACACGTATTATATGTCGCAGCTCATTATGCCGCAGATGAAAATCAAAGAGCTGCTGTGTGACCGCCAGAGCTTCGTCGGCAGCCGAGCGCCGCTGGAGGACAACGCACATGTGCTCATGCATTATGAAAACGGAGCGGTCGGAACGATGTGGACATCATCAATCAATGCCGGATGTATGGATGGCCATAGAATCCGGATTGTCGGCTCAAAAGCAAGCATCGAATGGTGGGACAGCAAGCCAAACGAACTGACGTATGAAGTGCAGGGAGAGCCGATTCAGACACTCGTTCGCGGCATGCCGTATTTAGATGGTGCATGCAGTGCTGATGAACGTCTGGGCGCCTTACACAGCGAAGGGCTGTCAGACGCGTGGGCCAATATTTATCTTAAGTTTGCCGTTGCGATTGATGCGAAAAACCGCGAAGATCAAGAAACCTTGAACAACTTGGTGTATCCTGACATTGATGCAGGAATCGAGGGCATCCGCTGGATTGAGAATTGCGTGCGTTCAGCAGACCAAGGATCAGTCTGGGTTGAATTCAAATAAATAAACGAAAGCGCCGCATATGACATTAAGTTCATATGCGGTTTTTATTTTCCAGAAACTCCTGTCAAAAATGACCTGAGGCAGGTATGATAAGAAAGGAATTGGGTAACGGGAGTGATGAGCGTGAAGGCTCTTATATTTACTAGGATTTTCACCTTAATGGTAAGTTGTTCGGTTTACTTTTTTCTTGTAAAAGATGACCGCTGGTTTGAGTATTTGTTCATCGCTGGCGGTGCGGGTGTGTTCTTAGCAAATCATCTCTTATTAAGAGTAGAAAAATATGCCGTTATTTTTTGTCTGATTGATATTGCAGTTGGCTTTTCATTCGGTTTCATATTTCCGGGTACAGGTTTATATATCACATTGCTCAGCCCGGTTGCTGTTACCTTTTTTTTGAAAGGGTTTGACCGAAAAACAGTATGGTCTGTCCTGTGTTTTTGTTTTATCATGTGGCTGATTGTGCTCATTCGTACATATCGTATGTTCGGCGATGAATATGTGATGGATCATTGTATCAGCATGACATTCGTTGTCTTTTGCGGAGTTGTCGGTAAATTAATCCGCAAGCTTTTGGATACGCAGGAAACGGCAAAACAGCAGTTTCAGGAACTGACGGAGTCACACTTGGCGCTGTCTGCTGCGCATGAGGAGCTGCATTTATATGCAAAGCAGGTTGAAGAAATGACTGCCATTCATGAGCGGAACAGAATGGCAAGGGACATCCATGATACAGTCGGGCACAAAATGACGGCGCTCCTCGTCCAGCTGCAGCTTTTGCGGGAATGGCAAAAAAGAGACAGCCAAAAAGCGGAAGAGACGGTCGAGGTATGTGAAACGCTTGTCCGTGAAGCGCTTGATGATGTCCGCTTATCAGTGCGGACCCTGCAAACGGAAAACGATCCTTCATTAATCGAAACGCTGAAACAGCTGACAAAAGATTTTTACAAAAACGCGGGAGTCACAACCGAATTTGCAGTCAGCGGTGATCCTGCGATGATCCCGCTGTCTCTTCATCCGACTCTGGTCAGAACAGTGCAGGAAGCACTGACCAATGCTAAACGGCACGGCGGCGCCACAGCCTGTTCGATCCAGCTTGCCTGCACAACGGACAGCATCAGCCTTGTCATTAAGGATGACGGAAAAGGAAATCCCGACGCGGCACTCGGCTTTGGTCTCTTGAACATGAAAAAGCGGGCAGCGGAGCATGGCGGAATGATCCGCTTTGAGAGCGAACGGGATGAAGGATTTACTGTGATCGCCAAATTTTCACTGGCTAATAAAAAATGGAGCTTCGGGCCCGCGCAGCAAAAGGAGAGTTTATCATGATTAAGATCATCATTACCGACGATCAGGATATCGTCAGAGAAGGGCTGGCATCGCTGCTTCAGCTCAGAGAAGAGCTTGATGTGATCGCAACAGCGCGAAACGGGCAGGAAGCCTTCGAAAAGGCGAAAGAACTTGAGCCCGATATTGTGTTAATGGACATCCGAATGCCGGTTTCCAACGGAGTTGAAGGGACAAAATTGATTACAAGCTCGCTGCCCGGCGTAAAGGTTTTGATGCTGACGACCTTCAAGGATTCAGAGCTGATTGCTGAAGCGCTAGAAGAAGGAGCGAGCGGGTACCTGCTAAAGGACATGTCAGCCGATACGATTGTAAAAGCGGTGATGACTGTTCAATCTGGGGGGATGGTGCTTCCTCCGGAACTGACTGCCCAAATGCTGAATGAATGGAAGCGTGAAAGACAGCTGAAAGGAATAAACGAGAAAGAAAAACCTGAGGAGCTGCACGACCTGACCGATCGTGAAATGGAAGTTCTCGCTGAGCTGGGGTACGGGCTGAATAACAAAGAAATTGCCGAGAAGCTGTACATTACAGAAGGCACAGTGAAAAATCATGTTTCGCACATTATCAGCAAGCTGTCTGTCAGAGACAGAACCCAAGCCGCCATCTATTCAGTCAGATATGGTGTATCTGTCTTTTGACATATGACGTTCAGCATATACATTTCTCTGAAAAGGCCTTTTACAGGCCTTTTTTTCATGCCTTATGTTCTATCCGGCGCTACATGCCGCACGCCCTTCTTTTTTCTACAATGGCAATGGGATTAAAAAAGGAGTGAAACGACGTGCTGCAAGCAGAAAACATCAAAAAGGCATATGGGAAAAAAACAATCGTGAAAGGCATTTCTTTTTCCCTCCAAAAGGGGGAGTCGTTCGGGCTGCTCGGGCCAAACGGTGCGGGGAAGTCCACAACCATCTCGATGATTTCCGGCCTCGTGCCGCATGACAGCGGAAGCATCACAGTGGGCGGCTATGTCATCGGTAAAGAAACGGCCAAAGCGAAACAAAAAATCGGTGTTGTCCCGCAGGAAATTGCTTTATATCCGACGCTGACGGCTCATGAAAATCTTATGTTTTGGGGAAAAATGTACGGACTTACGCATGGCGAGGCCAAAAAAAGATCGGCAGAGGTCCTTGAATATGTCGGCCTGACTGAGCGGGCCAAAGATAAAATTGAAACGTTCTCCGGCGGGATGAAACGGAGAATCAACATTGGTGCCGCCTTAATGCACAAGCCTGAGCTGCTGATCATGGATGAACCGACTGTCGGAATCGACCCTCAATCGAGAAATCATATTTTGGAAACGGTGAAACAGCTCAATGAAACGGGCATGACGGTGATCTATACGAGTCATTACATGGAAGAAGTCGAGTATTTATGCGACCGGATCGGCATTATTGATCAGGGAGAAATGATTGCGATCGGCACAAAAACCGATTTGTGCAGCCGCCTTGGAGGCGATACCATTATTCAGCTCACTGTCAGCGGGATCGAGGAAGCGTTTCTTTTTGCAATTCGTTCTTTGGCTCATGTGAATGATGTGACAGTACATGAATCAGAGCTCAAAATTGACATCGCTGCGGCTCATCATGAGAAAGTCGTCACCAGTCTGCTTGCGGAAGCAGCCGCCCATCATATAAACCTGCTGTCTCTTCAGGTGCAGGAACCAAATCTGGAGCGCCTGTTTCTGAATCTGACCGGCCGCACTTTACGGGATTAGGAGGGACGGTAATGAAAAAAAGCTTATGGATCGCATGGAAAGATGTCAAAATCAGAATCACGGACAGAAAAGGGTTTATGATGCTTATTTTAATGCCGCTGATCCTGACTTGTATTTTAGGGGCGGCGCTCGGATCGGTTGTTGACGGAGGCAGCCGGATTGACGGCATCAAAGTTGGCTATGTCCAGTCAGACGAGTCAGATGCAGCGAACATGTTTAAAACAGATGTGCTCAAAAAAATGAAGTCGATAAAGGTCACACATGCCAGCAGCGAAGAAGAGATGAAGAAACTGCTTGATGAAAAGAAAATCGATGTCGGCATCGTCATTCCGAACCATTGGGAAGCCGGCAAAACGTCAGCTTTTGTTTATGCTGACCCTGATCAAACATTAAAAAGTTCCATCATCGAAACAGCCGCCGCATCTTTCATAGACCAATATAAGGCGGTAAAAGAAGCTGCGTCGGCTTCAATGGACTACGTCAGCAAAACGGCAGCTGTCAAACAAGGAAAACTTGATCCTTCACACTTTGCAGACAACCTAGTCAAAGCGCTTGAAAAAGAAACGGGTGACAAACTTGCTATTAAGGAAAAATCAGTCGGCAGCAAGGCCGTTACGAGTTTTCAATACTATTCGGCGGCAATGCTTTGCATGTTTATGCTGTTTCATATGACAGTCGGGGCGAAATCATTCTTACAGGAAAAGGAGACGGAAACACTTGCCAGAATGCTGATGACGCCTGCGCAAAAATACGCCATTCTCTTCGGAAAATGGCTTGGAACCTATCTGTTTGCCATCATACAATTTTTTATTTTTCTGATCGTTACGATCAATGTATTCGGTGTGGACTGGGGCGGCAATCTGCTGTATGTGAGTGTACTCGGGCTTTCTTATGCTGCGGCTGTATCCGGCATTTCAGTACTGCTTGCGTCGTGTATCAGCGATATGAAATCGGCCGATGCGATCAGCGGCTTCGGCATTCAATTGCTTGCGGTTCTCGGCGGATCTATGCTGCCGCTGTACCAATTTCCGGACTTCTTGCAGTCTGTATCTAAAGCGGTGCCGAATCGATGGGCGCTTGACGGCTTTCTTTCTCTAATGGAAGGGGGAGGCTGGGCTGACCTTCAAAAGCCTGTGCTTGTTTTTGCGGCAATCGGCCTTTGTTCACTCGCGCTTGGCATCAGACGGCTTCATACAAGATAAGGAGGTACACCAAGTGAAAAAAATCTTAGCCATTTGCGGCATTGAGCTTTCTCTCATTTTCAAGAAGCGGCAGAACTATTTGATGATGTTCGCTGCCCCGCTTTTGCTGACCTTTGTATTTGGGGGGATGCTCGGCGGCAATGACGACAAGCTGCGGCTTGCGGTCATTGATCAGGACGACACGATTCTCTCGCAGCATTACATTCGGCAGCTGAAGACACACGATGATATGTATACATTTGAAACCATGTCTGAAAGAAAAGCGTCAGAAAAGCTGAAACAAAAGAAAATGGCCGGGATCATCATCATATCCCGCTCATTTCAGGCACAGCTCGAAAAAGGAAAACATCCTGAGCTGATCTTCCGGCACGGCCCGGACCTGTCGGAAGCGCCGATGGCCAAACAATATGCGGAAAGCACATTGGCGAAGCTCAATATTCAGGTTACCGCGGCGAAAACGTCAGCTCAGGCAGCGGGGGAGAACTGGAAGGCGGCTTATAAATCGGTTTTCGCCAAAGATCACGAAGATGCAGCGCCAGCCGTAAAGCGAAAGACGCTCAGAGATAATGAAGAAAGTGCGGGCGCAAGTGACACAGCCTCCACAGCAGCGGGCTTTTGCATACTGTTTGTCATGCTGACCATGATGGGGGCAGCGGGAACCATTTTAGAAGCAAGAAAAAACGGCGTCTGGTCCAGATTGCTTACAGCCTCTGTCAGCCGGGCGGAAATCGGCGCAGGGTATGTGCTGTCCTTCTTTGTCATTGGCTGGATTCAATTTGGCATATTGCTTCTCGCATCCCATTGGCTGTTTGGCATTAACTGGGGCAATCCCGGTGCGGTTATTGTGTTAGTGTCGTTTTTTCTGCTGACCGTTGTCGGCATCGGATTGGTGATTGCGGCCAATGTCAGAACACCGGAACAGCAGCTTGCGTTCGGTAACTTATTCGTCATCGCAACGTGTATGGTAAGCGGAATGTATTGGCCGATAGACATTGAGCCGAAATTTATGCAGTCCATCGCTGAATTTCTTCCACAAAAGTGGGCGATGAGCGGGCTGACTGAGATAATCGCTAACGGTGCGCACGTCACAGATATTCTCGGAATCTGCGGCATTTTGCTTGCTTTTGCGGCAATTACTTTCGCAGCGGGGCTGAAAGCGCTCCGCGCCTAAAAAAACATCTGCCTTCGGGGCAGATGTTTTTCGCAATCATTTTGTTTTTTCTATAAGCTGCAGTCTCTGCTCCAAATGCTGTTTCACGGACGGCCACTCACTGTCGATGATGCTGTAAAACACCGAGTTGCGGAATGTTCCGTCTTTTCTGATCATTTGATTTCGCAATACGCCTTCTTTCACTGCTCCCAGCCGCTCTATCGCTTTTTGCGATCTGATATTCCGTTCATCCGTTTTGAACTGCACCCGAATCGTGTTCAGCTGTTCAAAGCAATACCGTAACAGCAAATATTTGCATTCGGTGTTGGCTGAGATGCCCCACACTGAAGGGTGAAACCACGTCCAGCCGATCTCAAGGCTCCTTGAAGCGGATGACATATACAAAAATCGCGTCGTGCCGACGATTTTGCCAGTTTCACGATGAATAATCACGAAAGGACATTCTGCACCCGAATCTTTCGTTTGCAGGGCTTCCTCGACAAAAGCTTCCATATCATGCAGCGTTGTAATGGTTTTCGGTAAATGGGCCCAAATGTTTTCATCATTTGCAGCTTCATATAAACCTTGAATATGGCTTTTATCCATCGGTACCACTCGGATCAGTTCCCCTGTTAATTCACGCAATGTCACATTCATTGTCCGTCCCCCGCATTAAGTATTGGGGCAGCCTGAGGCCGCTCCCGATTAACCTTCATCTATCATAGCTAAAATCGATTCAAGCCAAGAAACGTAATTTTTCTCCCGCTCCAGCGCTTTCGTCAGCACGAGATAGTGGCCGAAGTCCGGTGAAGAAAACGACATCGGCTCCGCTGAAGCCATTAGCTTTTCATAGCTTCCTTGCAGATCAGACAGCTTGGCCTTGCGTTTCAGCAGCTGGTCCGTAAACAAATCTGAAGCCTCCAGCCGCGATAGAGAAGAAATAAAGTATGCCTTCAGCATAAATTCATCCTTCACCGTCTCCGGTATCGGCTGGTGACGGATCAGCCAGTCATGCAGCTCCCGCTTTCCGCTGTCTGTCAGGGTGTACATCTTTTTCTCCAGCTTCGTGCCTTGAATCGTTGTCCGGAACGTGATAAATCCTTCATCCGTCAGCTTTTTGAGCTCGGGATAAATCTGGCTGTGCTTGGCGCTCCAAAATTGGCCGAGCTCTTCTTTAAAATAACTCGTAATATCATATCCGCTCAATTCGCCTTTTCGCAAAAGCCCTAATATAGCGTATTTTAATACTCTCATGCTATCCTCCGTGTCTATGGCTGTTTCACAAAAAAGATGAGCAAGCGCTCATCTGTAATCCTAACTGCCTATTCCCCTTATTATAGAAAAGGGAGAAAGGGAACACAACCGGTCTACTTGTGAAATTAAGATAAAAGGTATGTCATGAATTCAGAAGGTATCCAATTCTTCATCGAATGAAATTCGAATTTAAATTCTTAGAAAAAATATTAACTAAATTGATTTTTTATGTATAATAGGAAATTGGTGGTATAAACAATTTAAGGGGGGAATGAACGTGAAAAAAGTATTTATTACATTCATTATTTGTTTATCGCTGATACTGTCTGTTCTAGCCGCTACGCCGTCTAGCGCAAAAGCAGAATCAGTACATAATCCTGTCGTTCTTGTTCATGGAATAAGTGGTGCCTCATACAACTTTTTCGCTATTAAAAACTACTTAATTTCTCAAGGCTGGCAAAGCAACAAACTGTATGCAATTGATTTTTATGATAAGACAGGAAACAATTTTAACAATGGCCCGCAGCTTGCTTCATATATTGATCGGGTTTTAAAAGAGACGGGAGCCAAAAAAGTAGATATTGTCGCTCATAGTATGGGCGGCGCCAACACGCTGTACTATATTAAATATCTAGGCGGGGGAAACAAGATTCAAAATGTCGTAACACTTGGAGGGGCTAATGGTTTAGTGTCATCTGTTGCGCTGCCAGGTACAGATCCTAATCAAAAGATCCTCTATACATCTATCTACAGCCTAAATGATCAAATTGTAATCAATAGCTTGTCTCGATTACAGGGAGCGAGAAACATCCAGCTATATGGCATCGGCCATATTGGATTGCTCTCTAATAGCCAAGTGAACGGTTATATTAAAGAAGGACTGAATGGCGGAGGCCTCAATACAAATTAAGATCTCCGTAAAGAAACCTGCCGTCTCCGTTACGGCAGGTTTTTTTGCATGTTTCTGGCACGCAATCTCGTTTGAGAAAGCCAGAGGGTTTTATGACCTTAGTCTATCATGCATACTGCAATTTATGACATCAGGCACTTTCTCAAATAGAACAGACATGTTATGGTACAACCATCGATTTCTAACAATTTTAAATAAAAGGAGCGCTGTTATGCAAATTAAAGAAATTTTTATGATCCGCTGCATTTCGTGCTTAAGTGTCGTCCTTCTCCACATCGTTTCAATGGTCCTGATGCTTCAGGCAGAAGCTCTCGCAAATATTTCTCACACCGTAGATTCTTTCCGCACACTCCTGATGTTCAGCACGCCCGCTTTCATTTTCATCTCTGAATTTTTGCTGGCCCGTTCTTATCCAGACGGGGTGCCGAACGGTTTTTTAAAGAAGCGGGGAAAAGTGATTTTCGTTCCTTTTCTATTTATCGCGGCCATCGATGCCCTGCTGATGACCAGTGCAATGGGGGGAGAGGTAACCTTTCTTGCGTTTGTGCAAAAGTACCTGGCGAACGTATTGTTAGGAAACTTTATCGGATACTTCATTCTTGTCATCTTTCAATTTTACATTCTGCATATGATGTTTCATGAGTATTTGAAAAAAGCATCGCCGAAATGGGTGCTGTCCATCTCATTTTTGGTGACAGCCGCTTATTTAAGCTATTTCTCAGCAGTCAGTCCGGCTCCCGCTTCAGAAGAGGGCGGCGGGTTTCCGTTCTTCTGGGTTCCGTTCGCAGGCTGGCTTTTCTACTTTTGTCTAGCCTACTATTGCGGAAAGGAGTACAAGCGCTTTTTAGCGCTGCTCAACCAATACCGCTGGGTGGTATACGGCGCCGCGCTAGCTTCTGCTGCGCTCGTTGTCATTGTTTCTTATGTCGGTGAGGTTGGCATGATCAGCTCGAAACGGCCTGATATCATGCTGTATTCGACAAGCATGATTTTCCTCTGCTTTCACTTGTTTTCTAAAATGAAGCATGTGCCGAAAATCATGATGTTTATCAGCAACTATTCCTTTTCGATTTATCTGCTTCATGCCTATTTTATGATCATAGGCTACGTTTTGCTTTTAAATATGCCCGGAATTCCCGCCGTACCGGCTGTTCTCCTGTTGTTTGCCGTGTGTACAGGCGGCCCGATCCTGACCTCATGGGCACTGAATAAATTCAAATACGGTTATTTATTTGTGGGGAAGATCTATCAGCCAAAACAGAAAAAAGCAACAGTAGAAGTGCGTGATCACGCAGGGTGAAAATAAGCGGCAGGAGAGAGGCTCCTGCCGCTTTTCTTTATTTCTCATCCGCTTGCAACACCGTTTTTAAATACAGTTTTGCAGATTCAGCCAGTCCAGATACATCAGCCTTTTCTTCATCAAAATAAAGCGCGTTCTGGATGATGCCGTCATTCATATTGAGGAAAAACTTCGCAATTGTCGCGAGAGGCTGCAGAGGCTGAAATTCCCCCTGATCGATTCCTTTTTGCAATAGCTTTGAAAATCTTTCTACAAAGAGATCATACCTTTTCTCCAAATACTGCCGCCGTTCTTCATTCCGCCAAGCTGTCACTAAATATTCAAATTGCACCGGCGCCAATGTATCTGCTGCGTCACTCAGACCCTCAGCCAGTTCGTCCAAATAGCTGGAAATGGTATCCCAAACACTTCGGTGTTCAGCTGATTCATCAAGTTTTTGGAGCCCTTCATCAAGCCCGGCTTCAATAATGCGGCGAAACATCTCCTCGGTGTTTGAAAAATAAAGATAGACACCGCCTCGGCTGAAACCTGACTCTTCCACAACGTCCTTCATTGTCGTTAATTCGAAGCCTTTTCGTTTAAAAACGGTTTTGGCAGCCTCTAAAATCTCTGCCTGCCGTTTATCCTTGTGCTCCTTTGTTACTTTCGGTGACAAGATATCGCCTGCTTTCTGCAACTTTCTTACCTACAAGTGTAATCAACCCAACTATGATCAGCAAGCAGCCGCAGACAAGAAAAGCAAGTGATACACCGATCCATTCCGCCAGCACGCCCCCGCCCGCCATGCCGAGGATAGAGGCGAGGGTTGTTGCGCTTTGAATGGCGCCAAACACTCTGCCGCTGTATTCCACAGGCACTGTTGTCTGTACGAGAATTTGAAATGGAATATGGACGAGACCGAAAGCCGCTCCCATGATGTAAAAATCAAATATAAAAAGAGCGATGCCGGCAATTCCCATACCGCTCAGAAATGGCGCGCTTCCAGTTGCTATTCCAAGAAGAAGGGTCCCGGCTGAGAAATAAAGCAAATAAGAAGTGATTCTCCGTCTGCCGGCGATTACAGCCGTAAGGAGCATGCCGGCTCCGCTTACGGCCATGCACCAGCCTGCAAGCTCGGGAGGAGCGCCTGAAAAGGAGCGGATGAGAATGATCGCCTGCGAGTCACCTATTTGCAACACAAAGAGAACAACGCAAGCGGTGAGCAAGCCTGTTAAAAGAAGCGGCATCCGTTTCAATAACTGATAGCCTTCTTTCAGAGAAGCAAGTGCTGATGTTTTTTCTTGAGGTGTGTGGGCTTTTTGTGAAAAAGCATCTCTTGGAAGGAAAAGCAAAATGACAGCGGATAGAAAAAAGGCGACGGCGTTGATATAGAAAACAGAATGGATAGAGACTGTGCCGATCAGCATGCCGCCGAGGGCAGGACCAAAAATTTTAGAGCTGTTATCAATCATGCTGCTGACGGAAACGGCCTGTTGAATGTGCGCTTCCGGAGCCAATTCCTTAAGCTTTCCGTTTTTAGCAGGTGAAAAAAGCGAAGAAAAACAGCTTTGAAGGCTCAGCAATATGTAAAGCTGCCAAAGCTCACTGACGTAAACGCAGCTGATAACGGTGAGGGCACGGCCGATTTCAGACAGGAACATGATCGTTTTTCTGTCAAAACGGTCGGCAAGCAATCCTGATGCCGGGCCGAGTACAATGACAGGCAAAGCAAATGACATCATTAAAAACGACATATCTAATGGTGAAGCGTGTAGCTGAAAAGCGGCTAATGTTAGCACGGCCAAAATGTGAAGCCAGTCTCCAAGTGAAGAAATGGTTTGCGAGGCTAACAGTGTCATCAATCCTCTTTGATTGCGAAGCAACGGTTTTTCCATGATTCATCCTCCTAAATAATAAAAATGACACATGTGTCGTTTTTATTTTATGGGAAAAATTAGCAATATACAATCTATTTCTTATAAAATAAAGGAGAAAAATAGATCAGAAGGGAGAACAACATGACAAAAGCCAATCTAAGCTATCCAATAGGAGAATACAAGCCGAGAGAATCTATATCTAAGGAGCAGATAGAAGAATGGATTCAAGCGCTGGAGGAAGTGCCGGCCAAGCTGAAGCAAGCTGTAGAAGGCATGACGGACAGCCAGCTTGACACACCGTACCGGGACGGGGGATGGACCGTTCGGCAAGTTGTTCATCATCTGGCTGACAGTCATATGAACAGCTATATTCGGTTTAAATTGAGCTTGACGGAAGAGACACCGGCCATCCGTCCATATGATGAAAAAGCGTGGTCGGAGCTAAAGGACTCAAAAACAGCGGATCCGAGCGGTTCACTCGCGCTTTTACAGGCGCTTCACGGGAGATGGACGGCTCTTCTCCGCACGCTGACGGATCAGCAATTTCAGCGCGGATTTTATCATCCCGCTGCAAAGGAGATCATGACCTTGGAGAACGCGCTCGGGCTGTATGTCTGGCACTCACATCATCATATCGCCCATATTACGGAGCTTTCCAAACGGATGGGGTGGTCTTAACGCTTTTGCCGGCGGAAAGCCGGAATACTGATAGAAGCAATCACCAGAAGTGAGATCACAGCCGCCGCCGCATATAAATGATCATAGCCGCTGGCGACACTCGCATGAATGGCGTCGCTTATCGCGGATTTGACTTCAGGTACGGGGATGCGCTCGATTTGTTCTTGTAATGAAGAAACATTAGAACTGTCGATCTCAGGCATCATTTGCATCGCCTTTTCTGAATGTCCGCTCTCCGATAAGCGGCTTTTGATTTCATCCCCGATTTGCTCAAACCCGGCTGTGATAAAACCCGCATAAAGAGTAGGCGACAATGTCAATCCAATTTGCCTTACTAATGAAAGCGTGCCAAGCGCTGTGCCCTTATTCGTTTTGGCAGCCTCTGATACAAGGACGTTCAGCGGAGCGCCTAACAAAAAGCCAAAACCGATCCCGGCCGCTACACTTGCGATCACAAACTCCCATTTCTCCGTCACCCAGAGAGGAAATAAAGCAAATCCCGCACACGAAATGATTCCCGAAAGAACAACGGTTTTCACCGGCCCCTTTTTATCGGTGAGCGCTCCGCCGAGCCACGCGCCGATTCCGGAAGCTAACGCAAGCGGTGTCATCCAATAACCTGCTTTGGCGGCAGGAACGCCCAAATACTGCTCAACATATGACGGGATAAAAATGACCGCCGCCAAGAGCCCGCCGGATAACAAACCGATGATAAGCGTACGCTGAAACATGTTGTTCCGCAGCAGAGAATACGCCAAAATCGGATCGCCCCCTCGCATTTCAACCCTCTTTTCAAACGAGATAAGCGCCGCAAAACAGAGAATGCCAAATACAATACATCCATACACTTTTGGATCTCCCAAACTGTTTAAAAGATTTGCCCCGTCAAGATTCGTCATGCCGTACATCACAGCTAAAATCGACAGGGACAGAAGGAAGATTCCGGCCGTATCGAGGCGCTTAGCCTCAGGCGCTTTTGTTTCTGCAATAAAACATGCACCGAAAACAACCAATAGTACCGCAATCGGCAAATTAATCAAAAACAGCCAATGCCAAGAACCGGTCCAATCAAGCAAAAAGCTTCCGATATTCGGCCCGAGCACAGCGGCCATCCCGTTCATCGCGCCAAGCAGCCCAAGCGCCTTTCCCTGCTTTTCCTTTGGAAGGGTAGCGAGTATGTGCGAGCTTCCGATAATGAAAATCCCGCCGCCCCCAAGCGCCTGAATCAGCCGTGAGATCAGAAAAAGCGGGAAGTTTTGGCTCAAAGCAACAAGCAAAGAGCCTAGTCCGAACAGGCAAACCTCAATGAGAAAGAGTCTCTTTCTGCCGTAGCGGTCTGAAAGCTTTCCGACAATCGGCACACTGACGCTAAGACCGAGCGTATAAAGGGTGATGCCCCATGATCCCCAGGAAGGAGAAACGGCAAACGACTCGTTGATTGTTGTTAAAGCGGCGGAAATAATTCCGTTATCCAGCGCGGCCATGAACACCCCGATGGTAAACAGGCTGATCGCCCACTTTTGGCTTTTTTGCGTTGTCAATGCTTCAGGCATATTCATCAACTCCTTTTTGTTCACTTCGAATATATTATTCATTTTAAATGAACTAAATGTCAAATAAAAAAAGTCTGCCTTCACGGTTTGCGGATGACAGACTTGAAGATTTATTCTTTTTTCGCTTTCTCCAATGCCTTGGAAAGGATAGACAGCCCTTCGGTAACAGCCTGCTTTTCTTCAGGAGACAGCAGTTCCAATGAACGCTTTAATTTCAGATGGCCTTTTTCATAAAGCCCTCGAAAAATATTTTTTGCATTCTCCGTCAACTGGACAACCACAGAACGGCGGTCCTCTTCAGAATGTGAGCGTTTGACAAACCCTGATTTTTCAAGGCGGTCAAGCAGTCCTGTTGTATTGGACAGGGAAGCCCCCATTTTTTCAGCAATGTCGCTCACTTTCAGTGTCCCATGGTTGTTTAATAGCATCAGCACTTTCATTTGGGGCATGCTCATATCCAGCTTCATCCATTCCGACACATCTCCGAGACCGGCTGAGGTTAAGACTTTCATATAGAGCACCCATATTTCCTGTTCCTCCGATGAAAGAATGTTTTCGTTTAAGACCGTTGTATCATGTAAATTATATTCCATTCCATCACTTCCTCATCATTCAATCCTCTTACCATATTACTCGATTTTCGCTCCTGAAAGAAAGTGAACAGAAACCGCAAGCGGGACTTTGTCCAAAAAATAGCGGTAGTGTATAATGAGTTGGAGATTATTGGGGGGAATAGATCGAACTAGAACATGATTGGAGAGACCATTGCTGATTAAAAAGAATGCTTTATCAATTTTAAAAATAGCTTTTCCTATTGCTGTTTTACTATTTGTGATTTATCAATCAAAAAAAGAACTGACAAATCTGTCATTTAAACGCACGCTCATGGTTATCAACGGGCTTGAGCGCACGGACTTATTCATTCTTGTATTGATCGGCCTCCTGGCTGTTGCGGCCATGTCGCTGTATGACTACGTCCTGAAATATTCGCTGCGCCTTTCGATCACAAACGGAAAGGTATTCAGGGTTTCCTGGATCGCCAATTCATTTAATAATGTGCTCGGATTCGGAGGTTTAGCCGGAGTAGGGTTAAGAATGATGTTCTATAAGGAGCATACGAAAGACCATAAGGCGCTTGTGAAAGGAATCGCCTGGCTTACATCATCCATGCTGCTCGGTCTATCTGTTTTCAGCATTTTCGTCGTAGCGAGGGCGCTGCCAGTGGATGAAGTGATCCATGAAAAGCCCTGGCTGTGGGCGGTCGTTATCAGTTTCGCGCTGATTTTGCCGCTATCCTTGGCGGTGTCCAAAATAAAAGGCCGCAAAGCCGGGGACGAAGAGAATGCGGATAAAGTGAAAAATCCGATTTTCGCATATATTGGCGCTTCAGTTGTTGAATGGCTCATGGCTGGAATCGTCATCTATTTTGCTTTGTTCGCCATGGGCATTCATGCGGATATCAGGTATGTGTTCGGAGTGTTCGTCATTGCGGCAATCGGCGGGATGATCAGCCTCGTGCCGGGCGGCTTTGGCTCGTTTGACCTTTTGTTTTTGCTCGGGATGGAGCAGCTTGGCTATCATCAGGAGGCTATTGTTACATCGATTGTTTTGTACAGGCTCGCCTATTCATTTATCCCATTCGGTCTCGGACTGTTCTTTGCTGCCGGCGACCTGACTGAAAATACAATGAAACGGCTCGAAACGAACCCGCGCATCGCACCGGCTATTGAGACGACAAACGTTCTGCTTGTCGTTCACCGGGCGATATTAGTGAGAATTTTACAAGGCTCGCTTTCCCTTATTGTGTTCGTTGCCGGCCTGATTGTCCTGGCTTCAGTATCCCTGCCGATTGACAGGCTGACCGTCATACCGCACATTCCGCGTCCGGCTCTTTTGCTGTTCAATGGGCTGTCCTTGAGCTCGGCGCTCATTCTGCTGATTTTGCCGATCGAGCTTTATAAACGGACCAAACGATCCTATACGATGGCTATTACAGCGCTTGTCGGCGGGTTTGTGTTCAGCTTTTTAAAAGGGCTTAATATCAGTGCGATATTTGTATTGCCGATGATTATTGTATTGCTTGTGCTCTTGAAAAAACAATTTGTCCGGGAACAGGCATCCTATACGCTTGGACAATTGATTTTCGCTGCGGCGCTTTTCACTGTGGCGCTCTTTAACTACAACCTCATCGCAGGGTTCATCTGGGACCGGATGAAGAAGGTGCTGCGCCACGAGTACTTCGTCCACAGCGACTCTCATATCACGCATGCGACGATTATGGCGATTATCATCGTGCCGCTGTTCTTCTTCATATTTACGATGGTATATCATAAGAAGACAAAACCAATCGGGGAAAAAGCGGATCCCGAACGCCTTGCTTCGTTTTTAAATGAAAACGGAGGCAACGCGCTGAGTCATCTCGGCTTTCTTGGAGATAAGCGGTTTTATTTTTCAAGTGACGGGAATGCACTGCTTCTGTTTGGGAAAATCGCCAGAAGGCTGGTCGTGCTCGGCGATCCGTCTGGCCAAAGAGAATCGTTCCCGCTTGTGCTGGAAGAGTTTCTAAACGAAGCGCATCAGAAAGGATTCAGCGTTTTGTTCTATCAAATTGAACGAGAGGACATGGCGCTGTATCACGATTTTGGCTACAACTTCTTTAAACTGGGCGAGGAAGCATATGTGGATTTACATACATTTACCTTGACTGGGAAGAAAAAAGCCGGCCTTCGGGCAATCAATAACCGCTTTGAGCGGGAGGAATATACCTTCCATGTGGATCATCCCCCATTTTCTGATGCGTTTTTGGAGGATCTGAAACAAATCTCGGACGAATGGCTCGGCTCGAAAAAGGAGAAGGGATTCTCGCTCGGATTTTTTGATCCTTCATATTTGCAGAAAGCGCCGATCGCCTATATGAAAAATGCAGAAGGAGAGATCGTCGCATTCGCAAATGTCATGCCGATGTATCAAGAAGGAGAGATATCGGTCGATCTGATGCGCTACCGCGACGACGCCCCGAACGGCATTATGGATGCATTGTTCATCCGCATGTTTTTATGGGCGAAGGAAGAGGGGTGCACGTCATTTAATATGGGAATGGCACCCTTGGCCAATGTCGGCACCGCCTTTACATCCTTCTGGTCAGAAAGATTTGCCGCTGTCATTTTTAATAATGTCAGATACATGTACAGCTTCAGCGGGCTTAGAGCCTTTAAAGAAAAATACAAACCGGAGTGGCGCGGCAAATATTTGGCGTACCGGAAAAATAGATCTCTTTCTGTCACCATGTTCCTCGTCACGCGGCTGATCGGCAAAAGCAAAAAAGACTCCGTCTAACCAGACGGAGCCTTTTTTTATTTCGCTTTTAAGAAATAGGTTTCAATATCATCAAGCAGGTAGTTTGCGGCTTTAATTCCGCCTGCCGTTGTCCATACGACGTCATCGACTTCATGGGCGTTACCTGACTTCACGGCCTTCAGGTTTTTCCATAGTGAACTGCTTGTCCACTGATTGGCCCATTTTTCATTTTCTTTTGCATTATCGGCTTTATACGTGAAATAAAACAGCACATCGGCATCCATGTCAGGAATCGATTCTTTACTGTCTGTAGAAAACGTAAATTGATCCTTCTGTTTCTTGAACAGCTCCACCTGTTTTTCAGGGCGTTTGAAGCCAAGCTGGTCTAAAATAATCCCCGAGAATGAATCAGTGTAATAGATTCGTGACTCGCCAGATAAAAAGCGTACGACAGAAACTGTTTTATTTGTCTGATCGCCAAGCTTGTCCTTCAAATCAGAAACGCGTTTATCAAAATCGGCAATGACTTCCTTGCCTTTGTCAGCCTTATTCACCGCGTTGGCGTACAGAGTCAGGTTATCCTTCCAGTTCCCGGCTAAAGATTCAGCGAAAACAGTCGGCGCAATCGCATTTAACTGATCATAAATTTTTTCCTGGCGCACTTTGTTGCCAATAATCAAATCAGGCTTTAATTCCGCGATGGCTTCCACATTCGGTTCTGTTTCCAGACCTACGTTTTTAACACCTTTCATGTCATCTTTCAGATAGTCATACCACGGATCGCCCTTCCATGACTTTACGGCACCGACAGGCTTAATGCCAAGCGCTAAGAGCGCCTCTGTTCCTTCATTAGTTAAAACCACAATCCGTTTTGGATGGGCGGGAATGTTGTCTGATGACCCCATTGCATGTTTGACCGTTCTTGTTTTGCTGCTTGATCCCTCGCTGTTACTTGAACTTTCTGAACTATTGCAGGCAGAAAGCACCATAACAGCCATTAAAAATACGAATAGCATGCTGATATGCTTTTTCATCTTTTTCCTCCCGATATTGAAATTCATTATCATTTAGATCATAATAAGCAGTGTTGAGAGTGTCAATCCCTAATTGAGGATTATTCTCAAAAACAAACATTACATAGTAAATAACTAGGAGAATTAGATCATGATCTGCAAAAAGGCATCTTCAAAATGGATTGTATTATTATGTCTGATTTTGATTTTACTGGCGGCTGTCTGTGCAAGCGTTGTTTACGGCTATACAGGTACGTCCTGGAGACAGGTCTATCAGGCGTTTACTTCTTTCGATGGAACAAATGAACATGTCATCATCAAAGACGTCAGACTGCCGCGTGCATTGGTTGCCACAGTTGTCGGCGCCTCGCTTGCAGCCGCGGGCGCTCTCATGCAGGCGCTCACCAAAAACCCGCTCGCGTCACCGGGAATTTTCGGCATAAACGCCGGTGCTGGCTTTTTTATTGTTGCCGGTTCTTTTTTTCTGCATATTCAATCACCTCAGGCGCTGGTATGGAGCTCGTTTCTCGGGGCTGCATTCACCGCCGCGATTGTCTATGCGGCAGGCTCGCTTGGAAGGGAAGGGCTGACGCCAATCAAACTGACGCTGGCGGGGGCTGCCATGGCGGCCATGTTTTCTTCTCTGACACAAGGCTTGCTTTCTGTCAATGAACTCGAGCTTGCTCAAGTGCTTTTTTGGCTGACCGGCTCTGTGCAGGGCAGGAGCCTGGATCTGTTGATGACGATGCTCCCGTATGCAGCCGCAGCGCTTGTGATCAGTTTCTTTCTTGGCCAAAAAATTAATCTTCTTGTTATGGGAGAAGATGTGGCAAAAGGACTCGGCCAAAAAACAGGCTTGCTGAAATTTGTGATGGCGCTTTGTGTTGTCTTGCTTGCCGGATCTGCTGTCGCTATTGCCGGGCCGATTTCCTTCATCGGTATCATTATTCCGCATTTTGCCCGATTTATCGTCGGCAATGATTATCGCTGGGTTCTGCCGTTTTCCGCTGTTTTGGGTGCGGTTTTGCTTGTTGCCGCGGATATAGGGGCGCGGTACATCATTATGCCTCAGGAAGTTCCTGTCGGGGTCATGACAGCCATCATCGGTATGCCTGTGTTTGTGTATATCGCAAGAAGGGGGGCAAAGCTATGAAACTTCGTTTTGGCGTTACCGCGGCTGAAAAGAAAGCATGGATCGTTTTTTTGGTTCTGCTGGGATTAACAGCGGCTGTACTGATCATAAGCGCCGGTCTCGGCCAAAGATTTATTCCTCCCTTGGATGTGGCAAAAACATTCTTTGGGGCAGGTTCCAAACTTGATGAACTGATGATCATGTCGTTCCGCATGCCAAGAATTTTGACCGCTTTATGCGCCGGCGTCTGTTTGGCAGCGGCAGGCGCGATATTGCAGGGGCTCGTCAGAAACCCTCTCGCATCCCCGGATATTATCGGAATAACGGGAGGAGCGGCGGTAGCGGTCGTGCTTGTGATGATGTTCTTCTCAGACCGCAGCAGTTCACTTACGATCAGTCTTTCATGGCTTCCGGCGGCCGCATTTATCGGCGCCTCGGCTGTTGGGCTTATCGTCTATTTATTGGCATACAAAAATGGTGCCTCCACATTTCGGCTGGTGCTTATCGGGATCGGATTTTCAATGTCGGCGCAAGCCATGACCACCCTGCTGATGATTAAAGGACCGATTTACCGGGCTTCACAAGCCAATGTGTATATCACTGGCTCAGTTTATGGGTCAAACTGGCAGCATGTAAAAATAGCTGTTATCTTATCTGCCATTCTCTTATTTATTTGTTTTATCGCGCTAAAAAATATGAATATACAGGTATTGGGCGAAGATATTGCGGCGGGTGCGGGAAGCGCCGTGCAGCGTAATCGTTTTTTCTTGCTCCTTTTAAGTACGGCTCTTACAGGCTGTGCGGTTTCGGTTGCCGGCACAATCGGCTTTGTCGGGCTGATGGCGCCCCATATTGCAAGGCGGCTCGTCGGCTCATCTTATGGCGCGCTGCTCCCGGCGTCGGCGCTCATCGGGGCATTGCTCGTCTTAACAGCTGACATCGTCGGCAGAACCTTATTTGCTCCGGTGGAAGTCCCAGCCGGCGTCTTTACAGCGGCTATCGGGGCTCCTTATTTTATTTATTTACTCTATAAAACGAGAAATTCTTGATCGTTACGCCCATTTTCTCATAAAAGAAAATGGGTTTTTTTGATAATGACTGAAAATTCATAAACATTTTTGTTATACTGACAGAGACATTGATAAAGAAAGGTCGGCAGACAAGTGAAAGAAATAGAGGTATTAAAGTATGAAGCATTTACAAGCAGTCCCGGCAAAGGAAACCCCGCAGGCGTCGTATTGCAGGGAGACGATTACACTGAAGAAGAGATGCAGACCATAGCTGAGCGTGCCGGATATTCAGAGACCTCCTTTATCAAGAAAAGCGAGTCGGCTGATCTTGAACTCCGTTACTTTACCCCTGGACACGAAATGAATTTGTGCGGCCATGCAACTGTTGCTTCTCTTTACGCATTATGTGAAAAAGGAATGCTGGAGAGCGGTAAAACGTACAGCATCCAAACCAAAGCCGGTATCCTGCCTGTGAAGATTGCTGAAAAAGAAGGCCGCATTCATATCACGCTTGAACAAGCTTCGCCGCAATTCAAACCATTTACAGGCGATCGGAAAAAACTTGCGGGCGCACTTGGAATCACTGAAGAAGATTTTCATGACGACCTTCCGATTGTTTTTGGCAGCACTGGCATATGGACAGCCATCGTTCCGCTTAAATCATTAGAGGCCTCCAAAAAAATGGTGCCGGATAACAAACAATTTCCGGACGTGTTAGTTGATCTGCCAAAGGCTTCCGTCCACCCGTTTACCTTTGAAACCGTGCATCCCGCAAGCGACCTGCACGGACGCCACTTTTCATCCCCGTATTCGGGAACGATAGAAGACCCTGTGACCGGCACAGCATCCGGCGTGATGGGGGCTTATATGAAACAGTACGGCCGTGCCGATCAGCATGAATTTATCATTGAACAAGGGCAGGAAATAGGGAAGGACGGAAAAGTGGAAATTGAAATGATTGAAGAAGGCGGTCATGTGAAAGTGCATATGACAGGAACGGCAGTTTACTCAGAAACCCGCATTCTGAAAATCTAAAACGGAAGATGGTTTACAACAAGATACACTTTCCGTTATCATTATGAATGATAATCATTTTCAATTGCTTAGGAAGGTGAAACGGTATGCCTCAAACCGAACAGATACATCAACATTCAGCACTGCGGGACATCATACGCAGCAGAAGGTCGATTCGAAAATTCAAGCCAGAGCCCGTGCCTTCAGCAGTCATTCTTGACATGCTTGAAACGGCAAAATATGCGCCAAATCACAGAGTGACAGAGCCGTGGAGATTTATTTACGTTTCCAGTGAGACAGGAAAAGCAAACCTGATCAACACATTTGCTTCGTTTTCTCAAAAAGCAAAGCCGGATATGACAGAGGAAAAACTGCAAAATTTCAAAAACACACTTGGACGCGTCCCGGGATTTCTGCTCGTCGTGTTCCAACAAGATGAAAACGAAAGAGCGCGAGACGATGATTTTGCGGCAACCAGCTCATTGATCCAAAACCTTCAGCTCCTCGCCTGGGAAAAAGGAATCGGCATGGTTTGGAAAAGCGGAAAAATCCTTTACGACAAAGAGGTGCATCAGGCCTTTGGTTTGCAGGATAATGAACGATTCGCCGCTATCATACAAACGGGCTATCCTGACGAAGCGCCGGAAGTGAAAAAACGCACGCCGATCCGTGAACGGTTCACCGACATGTAAAAAACCCCCTGTCTCAAACGGAGACAAGGGGTTTTTCATTAACGGGTTTTCTTTTTCGCTCTGTTGTCGGCTGCTTTCGCACGCTCTTGCGCTTTGCGGTCATCCGCATCAGCAAGCTCGCTTGAATACTCTTCGTAAACGCCGTCAGTTTCCCTTTTTAACGCGTCGGGAACTTGAGGAAGTTTTTGTTTGTTTTTATCACGGTTTTTGTGGATATGATTTCTGCCCATATCAAATTCCCCCTAAAAAGTGATATCAAACAAACATAGTATCTGGCTTTAAGGGGCTATGTATTCCTACTTTCGCTTAGCAGCTTTTTCCGCTTTTTTAAATTCGCCTGAATAAAGAACTTCCTGCATTTTCTTTAGGTTCGCGCCTTGCTGATGCTTCTCCCTCTTCTTTTCCATAAAAAGGACCTCCTTCAACCATGTTATTCTTAAGGTTGACGCTTCCTTCCGTTTTTATACAGCCTTTCCGTCTGTTATCAGCTGTGAGAGTGCGAATTCGAGATCCGAATATGTAAAACGAAATCCAGAGGTTATCGCTTTTTTAGGAAGAGCGCGCTGCCCTTTCACAATCAGAAGACTCATTTCACCCAATGCTTTTGATAAAAAGAATTCCGGAACGGGGAGCCAGTGCGGGCGGTGCTTCACCCGTGCAATCGTTTTTCCGAATTGCTTCATTTCCACGGGGGTGGGCGCGGTGACATTCATGGGTCCTGAGATGCCATTGTCTTCCATCGCGTATCGGATCATCTGGGCGGCATCCTCGACATGAATCCATGACAGCCACTGCCTGCCCGTTCCGATCGTGCCGCCGGCCAGAAGCTTATAGGGAAGAACCATGAGTGGGAGAGCCCCTTTTTCTCCGAGCATTACGCCAAATCTCGCATAAACCGTCCGAATGCCCATCGCTTCAATTTTCTGTCCTTCCTTTTCCCACATATGCGCAGTATGGCTGAGAAAATCCTCATCTGATGTGGGAGAATCCTCTGTGAAGGTTTTCTCGAGACTTGTGCCGTAAATACCGACGGCACTGGCCTGGATCAGCGCCTTTGGTTTTTCCTTCTGTTTATGAATAAGCCGCTGCACTTCACGTGTCGCATTGATACGGCTGGAGAGAATGTGCTGTTTCGTTTTTTCTGTCCAGCGGCCAAAAATCGATTTTCCCGCAAGATTTACCCAGACATCAATATGCGGAAGCTCCTGTTCCGGCACAGCTCCCTCCGTCAGCCATTGAACATATGTGATATTTTTTTGTTCAGTTTCCCTTGCGTTTCTTGATAAAATATAAACATGGTGCCCCTGGCGCGTAAGAACGCCTGTCAGATGCCGGCCGAGAAAACCGGTTCCGCCCGTCATTGCGATATTCATGAATATCTCTCCTCATCGTTCTAATAAATATACTTTACCTCATTTTAATAAAAGAAAACGCGTTTCAGGCCTGAGAAGGGAGATTAAGATGCCATTTATTACAAAAATATCAGCGCAAAAAAAGAATACGGAACGCTTCAATATTTTTCTGGATGAAAAATACGCCTTCAGCGTGGACGCGGACGTGCTCGTAAAATTTGAGCTCAAAAAGGGAAAAGAGCTCGATGATCTAGACATCATTGAGATTCAATACGGAGATGAAGTGAAGAAAGGCTTCAACCGTGCGCTTGAATTTTTATCCTACCGCATGAGATCAACGAAAGAGGTTGAGGACCATTTAAAGAAAAAAGAAACCTCGGCGCCGGTTATTGCGGAAGTCATCCATAGGCTTAACGATTACAAGTACTTAAACGACCAGGAATTTGCCGCGGCTTATGTCAGCACCCACAAAAAAACGAACGGAAAAGGACCTGACGTTTTGTTCAGAGAGCTGAGAGCAAAGGGGATCGACGACGATACAATTAAGGAGGCGCTGAGTTCCTTTTCCTTTGAAGATCAGACGAGAGAAGCGGTCAAGCATGTTGAAAAGCTTCTCAAAAAAGATAAAAAACTTTCGACGAAAGAGCTTAAACAGCGCGCCCAGATGCAGCTTCAGCGCAAAGGCTTCTCATTTGATGTCATCAGCGCGGCTATGGAGCAGATTGAATATGAAAATGATGAAGACACAGAGAAAGAAGCGCTGCGCCTTCACGCGGAAAAAGCGTTTAGAAAATACCGCTATGACGGCTCATATGAAAGTGCCATGAAGGTCAAACAATTTTTGTTCCGCAAAGGATTCTCACTCGATTTAATCGAGCAATTTCTGCAGGAAGAGGAGTAGCTGAAAAATGGAGAAACGATACAGTCAAATGACACCGCACGAACTCAATACCGAAATCGCATCACTTTCTGAAAAAGCAAGAAAAGCCGAACAGCTTGGAATCATAAACGAACTGGCAGTGCTCGAACGGAAAATTACGATGGCAAAAGCATATTTGCTGAACCCGGAAGATTTCTCACCGGGAGCAGCGTATCGTGTGGAAGACACTGAGGACGAGTTTACGATCAGCTATTTAAATGGCGTTTTCGCATGGGGATACAGAACCTCGTCCCCTGATCAAGAGGAGGCGCTGCCAATCTCAGTATTGCAAGAAAAGAAGCAAGCGTAACAGGGAGGCTGAATATCAGCCTCTTTTTTTGTGCAGCACATTTAGACGAAATCTTAAAGAAAAAATCATTGAATTCACTCCAAAAATCTTTTAAGATGAAAACCGTTGTTTTTTAAAATCAAGGAGGCGATGACGTTGAGTATCAAAAACCCATCTGTAAAATTTATTATATTTGTACTTATGATTTGTACATTCTCAATCGGATACACAGAATACGCAGTAATGGGGATCTTGACGTCGATTGCCAATGACTTTCATATACAGGTTTCATCTGCGGGGCTTCTTGTGACTGCTTATGCGGCAAGCGTCTGTTTGACAGGCCCAATCGTTACAATCATTGCCGTCAAGCTTCCGAGAAAGCCTGTGCTGCTTGGATTGATGGCGGTTTTTATCCTTTCCAACCTGATGAGCGCGCTGGCGCCGAATTTTGCGGTATTGGCCGTTTCAAGAATTTTATCTGCTTCCATTCATGGCGCTTTCTTTGCGATCGCAATGGTATTTGCCAGTGAAATGGTCCCGCCGGAAAAGCGTGCCGCAGCCGCAGCCTCAATGAACGGCGGACTGACAGTGGCTCTGATGCTGGGTGTTCCATTCGGATCCTATCTCGGAGATGTCCTGAATTGGAGAGCCGTGTTTTCCATCATTACGGCGCTTGGCGTCATTGGATTCCTAGGCCTCATGGCTGCCGTGCCGAACAGAAAACCAAAAGTGATCCCGATGCTAATGAATGAGTGGGGGGTATTTAAGCACAAACAGGTGCTGTATTCCTTCGCGATTACAATCTTAGGCTATTCCGGCGTCTTTATCGCCTATACTTTTATCGAACCGATTTTGAGACATTCAGCCGGATTCAGCACAGTCGGCATTACAGGCGCTCTCTTTGCATATGGATTAGGGGGCGTTGCAGGGAATTTCTTTGCGGGAAAAGTGCCGCTTCCTTTGCTGACTCGGACGATGATCGGCGTGATGATCGGTTTGATCGGTGTGCTTGCCGTATTTCCTTACATCGCCATTTATCCGGCCGCTGCCGTTGTTGGAACGTTTTTATTCGGGGCATGCGCATTCGGCACGCCGCCTTTGCTGCAAACGAAGGTCATTTCTTCATCTGAGGGCGGCACAACCATTGCCGCCGCTGTCAGTGTGTCAGCGTTTAACCTTGCTAATGCGTTAGGTGCGTGGATCGGAGGAATGATTTTAAGCGGAACGGGCTCTTATTCCTGGCTGTTTGCGGGCGGAGCGCTTATGACCGCATGCGGTCTCGTGCTTTCGACCTTCGCACACGTGTCAGAAAAGAAGAGCGTTTACGAGTATCAAGTCAATAAAGGATAAAAAAACAGCTGCAGCGCATGCAGCTGTTCTTCTTTACCGTTTGCCGGAAGCTCTCATTCTTTCTTGAGGATGCTGATTGATGGATCCGTCAGCACGCTTTGAAGCATAGTCGTCCTTTGCTCTCGGTTCACCCTGAAATTTGTTTTCGTTTTCGTAAGGAAATCCTTTTTCCTTATTCCGGACCATGTCATTTCCCCCTAGGTTCGAGATCAAAAAGTTGCGTCTTTCCAGATGAAGACGTAAGGTTAGTATATGGAGAACAGCACGTTTTAAAGCGTCATTTTTTTCCTGAAGAAAGGAGACTGCACACATGAATACGTACATTGAGAAACTGACAAATCTGCTTCTGGAAAAGAACGATATGATCAGCTATATACAGGCAAAAACATGGGTGGAATTGCTATGGAGCGATTTTGAAGCAACCTATGCAAAAGCCGGACACGCCTATCAAGGTGAAAAAATGACCGAAAAAATCGTCTCACAATGGATCGAAAACTATGGCGGCCAGCTCCACCTTTTCCAAAGCTCCCGTGATGATGTGAACGACTATTTAAACCAAAGCAAAGGCCTTTTGCATTAAAAAACCTGCCGTTATCGTCCGGCAGGTTTTTTCATTTCCTTAAAATTACTTTAACAGGCAGAAAAATAAACAAAACGGGTTTCACCAGCCTGTCAATCAGGGAATACCACTTATATCTTGTCAAATGCGAGGAGGAGCTTTATATGAAAAAGAAACAAGCAATGCTCGCTTTAACAGCTGCCGCAGGACTGGGTTTGTCAGCACTTTATTCCGCTCCCGCAGCACAAGCTGCGCCCCTTCACGACATTTCTGCCAGCATGCCATCATCCGATACTTACATCATAAAAGCAGGAAAGCTGAATGTCCGGACTGAGCCAAATCATAAAGGTGACATTCTCGGCACTTTATCATCAGAACAAAAAGTCACAGTCATTGGATTTGCAAATGACGATTGGGCTCAAATTCACTTCAAAGGAAAAAAAGCATATATTTCAACACACTTCTTAATGAAAACCGCAAGCCAAGCGAAAACAGCGAAACAGACAGCCTTTTATGCGCCGACACCTGAAAACGGAAAAGCCAAACAGCTCTCATCCGGTACAGAGGTGACAATACTCGGGTGGGGATTCAGTAAAAACGGGGGATTTGACTTCACATGGGCGTTCGTTGATGATGGCGGAGTTAAGGGCTATATTCAGACAAAGGACTTACAAATCCGATAAATTAAGGCAAGCCGGGGCTTGTCTTTTTGCCTGGATATGAAACATTTCTTCTTTCTGCACGTAACAATGAGAAAGGAGATGATGATATGGCGGGTATAGTCAGCGGAGGGCTCATGATCATTGCGGGTATATTGATCAAACTGTTTCCTCCCAAATCCATCAACAGTCTATACGGATACAGAACGAGACGCTCAATGTCAGATCAAAGATTATGGAATGAAGCGAACCGTTATAGTGCATCATTAATGATCCTGTCAGGCTTGGTCATTGCGGCGTTGGGTTTGCTGCTGAGGTCCAACTTGATCATTCTGCAGCTAATCCTGCTGCTTGCCGCCTGTGTGATTACGTTTATGCTAACTGAGAAAAAGCTGAAAAACATGACGCACAGTCAAGGAGGAGATAGAAGTGGACGGAGTTAAATGCCAGTTTGTCAAAACAAACGGAATCACGCTCCACGTTGCGGCCGCAGGGCCGGAGGACGGCCCGTTACTTGTCCTGCTCCATGGATTTCCTGAGTTTTGGTACGGCTGGAAAAACCAAATTAAACCGCTCGCCGACGCCGGTTACCGGGTCATTGCTCCTGATCAGCGGGGCTACAATCTCAGTGACAAACCGGACGGAATTGATTCATACCGGATTGATACATTAAGAGATGATATCATTGGGCTTATTACGCAATTCACAGATGAAAAAGCAATAGTCATCGGTCATGACTGGGGAGGGGCTGTCGCATGGCATTTGGCTTCAACACGCCCCGAATATGTTGAAAAGCTGATCGCGATCAACATTCCGCACCCGCACATTATGAAAACCGTAACGCCTGTTTATCCGCCGCAATGGCTGAAAAGCTCGTATATCGCATTCTTCCAGCTGCCCGACATACCGGAGGCATCACTAAAGGAAAATGATTATGAAACATTAGATAAGGCGATTGGATTATCGACCCGTCCCGAACTTTTCACGTCCGAGGATGTCAGCAGCTACAAAGAAGCGTGGAGCCAGCCTGGGGCCCTGACAGCTATGCTGAACTGGTACAGAGCTCTCAGAAAAGGCAGCCTTGCAGAGAAACCCGCTTACGAAACAGCACCTTACCGGATGATCTGGGGAATGGAAGACCGTTTTTTAAGCAGAAAGCTTGCGAAAGAGACGGAAAGGCGTTGCCCGAATGGACATCTCATTTTTGTTGATGAAGCTTCCCATTGGATTAACCACGAAAAACCAGACATCGTCAATCAGCTTATTTTGGAATATCTTAAAAACCAATAAGTCAGATTTTCTCTGCATCCGTCTGTCATAATGGCAGACTTTTTCTGTGCGTTTTTTTCATAGTCTGTTTTAAACATGACAAAATAACATTAAAAATCTTGAATGTCATCATAAAAATGTAACAAAAAACAGGTTTAAACGACTTTTAAAAAAGGAATAGCCTTACTGAAGATTTGTGCAAAACTCCCCTAAGGCAATACTTAAAAAGAATAATAAAAAGAAGGTGCCTTAATGAAGAAAGGATTAATTTCGATTATTATCCCGTCTTACAATGAAGGGTATAATGTCAAACTCATTCATGAATCTTTGAAAAAGGAATTCAAAAGCATTCATTATGACTATGAAATATTCTTCATAAACGACGGAAGTGTTGATGACACGCTTCAGCAGATCAAAGACTTGGCAGCCGTATGCAGCCGGGTAAAATACATATCTTTTTCTCGAAACTTCGGAAAAGAAGCCGCGATTCTGGCGGGCTTTGAGCATGTTCAAGGCGAGGCGGTTATTGTAATGGACGCCGATCTGCAGCATCCGACTTATTTGCTGACGGAGTTTATCAAAGGCTATGAAGAAGGCTATGACCAAGTCATTGCCCAAAGGAATAGAAAAGGCGACAGCCCTGTCCGCTCAATCCTGTCATCTCTGTATTACAAATTCATCAATAAAGCGGTGGAGGTTGATTTGCGCGACGGTGTCGGAGACTTTCGGCTTCTAAGCCGCCAAGCAGTAGACGCCCTTTTGAAGCTGAGCGAAGGCAACCGCTTCTCAAAAGGCCTGTTTTGCTGGATCGGCTTCGATCAGAAAATTGTGTTTTATGAAAATGTCGAACGGAAAAACGGAACATCAAAATGGTCGTTCAGCAGTCTGTTTAACTACGGAATGGACGGCGTCGTTTCATTCAATCATAAGCCGCTGAGAATATGCTTTTATACCGGCATTTTCATTTTACTGCTTTCCATCATTTATATCATTGCCACATTCGTTAAAATTCTGACTAACGGCATTTCTGTCCCCGGATATTTCACTATTATCTCGGCGGTATTATTTCTCGGCGGGGTACAGCTGTTAAGCCTAGGAATCATAGGCGAATATATTGGCCGGATCTATTATGAAACAAAAAAACGCCCGCATTATTTGATTAAAGAAGCGAATATCCCGAACAAAGACCTGCCTGAAACAAACGAATTGAAAAGCGTGCGGCGTCTGACAAAAATGCACTGAAATCCCCCAAGCGCCATTGGCAGTGCTTTTTTTGCGTGTCTACCATTTTAAAGGCAAGACTGGAGAATTCATATGAAAAGAAAATATGTCATGATCTATGCGGCCAGTCTGCTCGTATCCGTTCTTGCACACGCTTTTTTTGTGAAAGAATGGGCGGACGGCAGATACATGACAGGTCCGGGTGACGGACTTGCGCAAATGATCGTATTTAAAAAATTATTATTTGACCAATATACACACGGGAATTTTTTCTACAATTATTCATTCGGACTCGGCGGCGGTACATTCAGTCAGCTCGGCTATTATTTTTCTGCTTCCTTTCTTTTTCTTGCGGTATCCGCCGCCGTCTGGCTGCTTCAAGCCGTTCAGCTGATTGGAGAACCGGATACGCTGTTTTGGGCGCAGTCAGCTGTTTTTATCAGTATTTTCAAACTGAGCCTGGTCATCTTTACAGCCGCTTCTGTTTTTCAATATCTTCTTAAACACAGAGCGGCTTCGTTTACGGGGGCTGTATTATACGGTGCCTCAATCATTTATTTCCGTCACGAAGCGTATTGGGATTTCTTTACCGATACAATGATTTGGCTTCCGCTGCTTGTGCTCGGAGCAGAAAAAATCATGAGAGAGCGGCGTCCGGCATGGTTTATCATTGCGTGTTCGCTGACGTTAATCAACAATTTTTACTTTGCGTACATAAACCTCATATTCATCGGGTTCTATGTGCTGTTCAGATGGCTGATTCGACTGGAAAAGCATGAAGAGAAGAGATGGATTCAATGCCGAATGTTTTTGGTGTCAGGTCTCATTTCTTTTGGCATCAGTGCGGCGGCGTTTGTGCCGGTGGTATATGGTTATTTGAACAACCTGCGCCCGCCGTACAGCCAGAAAATAGAGTGGCTCAATTTCGATGATAATATCTTATTTTCAAGCCGGATCATCATTGTGCCGGCCGCATTTCTGCTGTTTTTGTTTATTGCTTCTTTTTACAAAAACCGCGTGTTTCGTCTGTTTGCCGGATTGAGCCTGCTGTTTATTCTTTTTCATTTCAGCCCGTATGCGGCAAGCGCATTTAACGGCTTTTCCGCTCCGCAAAACCGGTTTGAGTATGTTCTGGCCTTTACCATTGCGGGGGCAGCTGCGGCGGGCCTGTCACAGCTGTCTGAACTGAAATGGAAAGAACTGCTCCCGGCTGCCGCGGTTGTCCTTCTTCTTTACTTGTATCATATCCAAAGGTATGAGCTTGATATATGGAAGCCTGCGAATGAAAGCATTCTATTGCTTTTATTCCTGACAATCGCTGCCTTGTTTGCAGCAGCTTTTACGAAAAAACGGGCAACGGTGGCTGTGTACGGTGTGATCATTCTTTCTTCGCTGTTTGTCGCCAACACCTATCAAAAATACGCGCTCTCAGAAGGGGGCGGTCTGGACAGTGTAACAAAAGCATATCTCACGGGTGAAGAATACAAAGGGCAAGAATCCTCTGAGCTTATCAGGCGTTTACAGAAGAAAGACGATGATCCGCTCATGAGAATAGACTGGATGAACGGAGTCTTCAATAATACGCCAATCATTTACGGGTTTAATGGATTCAGCGCCTATTCCAGCATTTTAAACCAACATTTGCTGACCTTCTATTGGAATGATTTGAGTATCGATATGGGGAGGGAAAGCGTCAGCCGTTATGCGTCATTGGGAGACAGGGCGAATGTATACAGTCTGCTTTACGGCAAATATTATATGACGGAAAAAACAAACGAAGCCAACGTCCCGTACGGCTTCAAAAAGCATTTGGAGTCGGAAAATTATGTAGTTTATAAAAATCAATACATGCTTCCTTTCGTCAAAACAGCCGATGCCGTATACAGCGAAAGCGAGCTGGACAAATTATCCGCTCTTGCGAAAGAACAGGCCATGCTGAAAGGGATTGTACTAGCAGATCCATCGGGAAAAACGAAGCAGGCTCCCAAACCGGCCAATCTGATTCCAACGTCGGACATCGCCGCAAAACATGCCGAGTATGAAAACGGACTGCTCACTGTGACCGGAGAAAACGGAGGAGAACTGATCATCACCCCGAAACAGGCGTCATCCGCTCCGGGAGACTACTATGTCAGCTTTTATTTGAAAAGCAAAGCAAAAGACAAAGGATTTACATTAAAGGTCAATGATTATGTCACAACGAGGAAATCAAACCAATCGATTTATAAAACCGGAGTAAATGATTTAACGGTCAGAGTGCCTAAATCAGGCGATATCTCGATCAAGCTTCCGAGAGGAACATATGAGCTGAAAAACATAGCGCTCTATGAAGAAAACTACCAAACGCTAAAAAGCGCAGTACGGCAAAATAAAACAGACAAAGCAGACAATCTGAAATGGGATAAAAACAAGCTGACATTTGCATATCATCTGTCAAAAGACAAGTACATCATGCTTCCAATCCCCTACGAAAAAGGCTGGGAGCTGAAGATTAACGGGAAAACACAGACAATCGAAAAAGCGGACTATGCTTTCATAGGCTTTAAGGCGCAAAAGGGAGATAATCACATTGAGCTTGTCTACTACCCGCCATACTTTAAAATATCGGCGCTCATATCTCTCGTCAGTCTGCTGCTTGCTGCTTTATATATAAGACGAAAAAAAGCCCGGCTCTAAATAGAGCCGAGCTTTAATTTTTTTTGAAGCTTTTCTTCGCTGAATATCCATCCCGTATAAGACGACCGAATCGTGAGATCATGGCCGATATGAACGATGGCCACAAACGGATAATGGCCTTTGCTCCGATAACGCAGGTCAATAAATCTTACCTCATAATGATCTTTAAACGTATCCACTTCCCACCGGTAAACCGGAGAAAATGACAGAAACGCCGCGATGTTATCATCCTGCTTTGCCGCATGCATCACGTCGGTTTCAGGAACAGGCACCCGATTAAACGTATCCAGAATCACTACATGCCCTTCCATGCTTCTCCCCACATAGAAAGCATGGGCTGTCGTCACTGCGATCCGCCATTGCCTGAATTTCATCGTCGGAGAAATAATAATGCTTTCGATCTCATCATGAATCATCTCATGAAGCTTCCGTTTAATTCTCAGCTGCATGATCAGGCGCACCAAATAATAGCCTGCCAATATGATATATAAGCTGAGAAACGTAATGCCGGGATTGCCGCCTGCATACCAAATCGCGATAGCCGCCAGATGGCTGATAAAAATAAACGGATCAAACGTATTAATCAGCCCGAGCGCCACCCATTTTTTCGAAAACGGCCGTATGGCTTGTGTTCCGTACGCGTTGAAAATATCAACAAAGACATGCAGAACGACTGCCAGCAGCGTCCACAGCCATAGATGAAGAAAATCGGCCTGCGAATAAAATAAATACAAAATCGCCGGAATGATGACAGACCAAAACAAAACGGCGGGAATTGAATGGGTAAATCCTCTGTGGTTTCTTATATAAACAGCATTATTTTTAAGCTTTAACACAGTATCAATATCCGGAGCCTGAGAGCCCGCAAGCGTAGCGATCATAACAGCGTGAGCCATTGCCGGATCTGATCCGACAACAGGGTCTAGCGTCGCAATACCGCCAAGTGCGACGCCCATCACGACATGTGTACCCGTATCCATAGGTGACCTCCTTGCAGGATTGTCCTGCACATTCACTTTTGTAAGATATTCCCCATTTTCATATACCCAATTTTTAAACAGATTCAATCGTTCTCATATGTTTCCGCTTTTTCTTTACTTCTATTTAATGTAACATATTATCGTACTGTGCCCTTAGTGTACAACAAAAAACAGTCTAAAGAAAAGCGGGGCGCGAAAGACTGGGGAGAAACACATATGAACGAACTTGAACACAAATTAAAACAAAAAGACATACAGCAATTTCGCGATGATTTAATCTCATGGTTCGAACGAGAGCAGCGCGTTCTGCCGTGGAGAGAAGACCAAGATCCATATAAAGTGTGGGTATCTGAAGTCATGCTGCAGCAAACGAGAGTAGAGACAGTGATCCCTTACTTTCTGCGGTTTGTGGAACAATTCCCGACAGTGGAAGCGCTCGCTGATGCTGATGAAGAAAAAGTGCTGAAAGCATGGGAGGGGCTCGGCTACTATTCGCGAGTCAGAAACCTGCAAAGCGCGGTAAAAGAAGTGAAACAGGAATACGGGGGCATTGTTCCTCCAGACGAGAAAGACTTTGGCGGTTTAAAAGGCGTCGGCCCTTATACAAAGGGAGCGGTGCTCAGCATCGCCTATAATAAACCGATTCCCGCGGTTGACGGCAATGTGATGCGTGTCATGTCGAGAATTCTTTCCATTTGGGATGATATCGCCAAACCAAAAACAAGAACAATCTTTGAAGAAGCGATTCGTGCGTTTATTTCTAAGGAAAAACCATCTGAATTCAATCAAGGCTTAATGGAGCTTGGAGCCTTGATCTGCACGCCGAAATCACCTTCATGCCTGCTATGCCCGGTGCAACGGCATTGCTCAGCATTTGAAGAAGGCACTGAACGGGAGCTTCCGGTAAAAAGCAAAAAGAAAAAGCCCGGGATCAAAACAATGGCTGCGATCGTGCTGACTGATGAAGACGGACAAGTATATATACACAAACGGCCGTCAAAAGGTTTGCTCGCCAACCTGTGGGAATTCCCTAATCTTGAAACACAAAAAGGGATCAAAACCGAGCGTGAACAGCTTACTGCATTTTTAGAAAACGAATATGGGATACAAGCTGACATCAGTGATTTGCAAGGTGTGGTCGAGCATGTTTTCACCCACCTGGTGTGGAATATTTCTGTGTTTTTCGGTAAAGTAAAACAAGTGTCGGATGCCAGAGAGCTGAAAAAAGTAACGAAAGAAGAGCTCGAACAATTTGCGTTCCCGGTATCGCATCAAAAAATCTGGAAGATGGCAGTGGAAGCAGCCGCATACTCGGCTGCTCCGTAAACATTCTTAATCGTAAGAGACGCGCGTGCCGTGGCTGTAGTCCGCTTCATTGCGCTTCATTCCGCCGCGCGCTTCAATTTCTTGCGTTAATTCACGGTATTTTGATTGGCCTTCTTCGTTCAAATAAGGCATAATTTGCTGAAAGGCATGATGAAAGTAGGCGAGTTCACTGTTTTTCCAATCTTCTTTGGAAACCATGTTTAATTCGCTCATATCACGTCCGACATACATAACAGAAGACCCCCTTTTAAGTTCTTGCCATTATTGTTTGTGGAAATAAAAGAACTATACGCTACAAGGAGATGAGGAAAAATGGAACAAAATAAATGCGCACTCGTAACAGGAAGCAGCCGCGGTGTCGGAAAAGCGGCCGCGATCAGACTTGCTGAGAACGGCTATAACATTGTCATTAACTATGCGCGCAGCAAAAAAGCAGCTTTGGAAACAGCGGAAGAAATCGAAAAGCTTGGCGTCAAAGTGCTTGTCGTAAAAGCAAATGTGGGACAGCCGGCAAAAATCAAAGAAATGTTTCAGCAAATTGATGAAACGTTTGGCAGACTTGATGTTTTTGTCAATAATGCGGCTTCAGGCGTTCTAAGACCTGTCATGGAACTAGAAGAAACACACTGGGACTGGACAATGAACATTAATGCGAAAGCGTTGCTATTCTGCGCCCAGGAAGCGGCCAAGCTAATGGAAAAGAACGGAGGCGGGCATATCGTCAGCATCAGTTCATTAGGTTCGATCCGCTACCTTGAAAACTACACGACAGTTGGCGTATCAAAAGCGGCATTAGAAGCTTTAACCCGTTATCTTGCGGTTGAGCTTTCGCCAAAACAAATTATCGTCAATGCCGTATCAGGCGGAGCGATTGATACGGATGCCCTCAAACATTTCCCGAACAGAGAGGATCTGCTTGAGGATGCGCGTCAAAACACGCCGGCGGGACGCATGGTCGAAATCAAAGACATGGTTGATACTGTTGAATTCCTGGTGTCTTCCAAGGCTGACATGATCCGCGGACAGACAATTATCGTTGACGGCGGACGCTCACTGCTCGTTTAAAAATTTTTAAAAAAGAGGAATAGCCATACGATCACCTGCACATTCTAATGACCGTGGAGGTGATAACAATGGCTAACTCAAATAATTTCAGCAAAACAAACGCACAACAAGTCAGAAAACAAAACCAACAATCAGCTGCTGGTCAAGGTCAATTCGGCACTGAATTTGCTAGCGAAACAAACGCTCAGCAAGTCAGAAAACAAAACCAGCAATCAGCTGCCGGCCAACAAGGTCAATTCGGCACTGAATTCGCTAGCGAAACGAACGTACAGCAGGTAAGACAGCAAAACCAATCTGCTGAACAAAACAAACAACAAAACAGCTAATCACTGAAACAGAAAAAAGCACTTCATCCTCGGGTGAAAGTGCTTTTTTTCTGTTTAGAAAACGACAAAACTTGTGGAAGGTCTACAGAATGAGTCAAAGGGTTTGCTTCATTGGAATCGAAATGATTAAAGGAGGAAATGTTTATACTTTCACCAGGCTGAAGGAGGAACCGATGACGGAATTTGAAAAGCTGGTAAGTGAACAGATGAAAACGATGGACAAGCTTCTCGATCTCCAATCAGAGCTCGACCGCTGCAAACAAATAGAAGCAGAACTCCGGCATTTGGAAAGGGATGCAAGGCTGCGCGGCATTCAGGATGAAATTGCGGTAAAACGAAAACATCTTGCCGATATACAGGATATGTTTCAAAAGCAGACAGAGCAGGTAATTCGTTCTTATCGCAGCTCAGAAAAGCCGTCTTCCTTTGTGTAGAACAGGAATGTGCCATTCCCCGGCCGGAATGGCTCTTTTATTTTCATTTTTCAATTTGTAACGTTATAATAGGTAAAAGACGTTGTCGGTAAGCAAATTTGGACATACTAACTGTAGGGCTTTATAGAAAGTAGGGGAGAAATATGGGCTATCCCAAGGAAGGAGAAACCATTCAAATTCACAGCTATAAGCATAACGGGCTGATTCATAGAATTTGGAATGAGACAACAATCTTAAAAAGTACAGAAATGTGTGTCATCGGAGCCAATGACCGGACGATGGTAACCGAATCAGACGGCCGGACATGGATAACCAGAGAGCCCGCAATCTGTTATTTTCACGCAAGACAATGGTTTAATGTCATCGGAATGCTGAGGGAAGACGGGGTTCATTACTATTGCAATATCAGCTCTCCGTTTGCCTATGATGGCGAAGCAATTAAATATATTGATTATGACCTAGATGTTAAGGTTTTTCCTGACATGACCTACAATATTCTCGATGAAGACGAATATGATGATCATCGGAAAGCCATGAATTATCCAAAAGAAATTGACAGTATTTTAAGAGACTACTTAAACACGCTGCTCCATTGGATTCATCAGAGGCAGGGCCCGTTTGCACCCGAGTTTGTCGATATGTGGTATGAACGGTATTTGCATTATACAAAATAATGGTTACGTAAAAACCTGTTGCGGGGTACAACAGGTTTTTCACATGGGCTCACACACATCATGATAAAGAGAGAGGGGGAATCAGCGTGGGGGTTATGAAACGCTACATGCAATTCGTCAAACCTTATAAGAAGCAAATTTTCGTTACAGTATTAATCGGGATTGTAAAATTCTCCATTCCGCTTGCTCTCCCATTGCTTCTGAAGTACGTAGTTGACGACATTATTCAAGGAGGCGGAACGGCCAGTGACAAAACAACGTCACTGTTGACCATTATGGCGATCATGTTCGCCTTATTTTTAATTTTGCGCCCGCCTGTTGAATATTATCGGCAATATTTTGCCCAGTGGACAGCCAGCAAGGTGCTCTACGATATAAGAGCCAAGCTGTTTGACCATATACAAAAACTGAGCCTGCGTTTTTACGCGAATACGAGAACAGGGGAAGTCATTTCCCGAGTGATCAATGATGTGGAACAAACAAAGGATTTTGTCATCACAGGCCTGATGAATATATGGCTTGATATGCTGACGATTTTGATTGTAATCTCTATCATGCTCACACTGGACGTTAAATTAACGCTGATCTCTATCGTTTTATTCCCATTATACGGCATATCAGTGAAGTATTTTTACGGCCGTTTAAGAAAGCTGACGAGGGAGCGCTCGCAGGCGCTGGCTCAAGTGCAGGGGCATTTGCACGAACGCATTCAAGGCATGCCTGTCATCAGAAGCTTTGCGATAGAAGATCATGAACAGGCTCAATTTAATGAGAAAAACGGCCATTTCTTAGATAAGGCCATCCGCCACACGAATTGGAATGCCAAAACCTTTGCGGTCGTCAATACGATTACAGATTTGGCTCCGCTCATCGTGATCGCGTGCGCCGGCTATTTTGTCATTAATGGACCGCTGACAGTCGGAACAATGGTCGCGTTTGTCGGATATATTGACAGAATGTACAATCCTGTTAGAAGGCTGATTAATTCCTCTACAACGTTGACACAGTCAATCGCGTCAATGGACAGGGTGTTTGAATTTATTGACGAGCCATATGAACTCACTGATAAACCAAATGCCATTAAGGCCGAGCAGATCCGCGGAGAAGTGGAATTTCAAAACGTTTCCTTTCAATATGAAAAAGAAAAAGAAAACATTCTCCATGATGTCTCTTTAAAAGTAAATAGAGGAGAAACCGTAGCGCTTGTCGGCATGAGCGGAGGAGGCAAATCAACACTTGTCAGCCTAATCCCGAGATTTTATGATGTGACCAGCGGCAGGCTGCTGATTGACGGGACAGATATTCGTGATTATGAAGCGAGAAGCCTTCGCAATCAGGTTGGCATGGTGCTTCAGGATACCTTTTTATTCAGTGAGACGATTCGGGAAAATATCGTAATCGGCAAACCTGATGCCACTCTTGACGACATTATCGAAGCCGCCAAAGCTGCCAATGCCCATGAATTTATTATGAGTTTTCCTGAAGGGTATGAGACCCGGGTTGGAGAAAGAGGCGTTAAGCTGTCAGGCGGACAAAAGCAGCGAATCTCAATCGCGCGGGTATTTCTGAAAAATCCGCCGCTCCTCATTTTAGATGAAGCGACATCGGCTCTTGATCTGGAAAGTGAGCACTACATTCAAGAAGCAATGGACAAACTGGCAAAGGACAGAACAACTTTTGTTGTCGCCCACCGCTTATCGACGATCACACATGCGGATAAGATTGTTGTCATGGAAAACGGCACAATCATCGAAATCGGAACTCATGATGAACTTATGGACTATGACAGCCAGTACAAGCACTTATTTACCATTCAAAATTTGAACTGAAAAATCAATCTTATATCCTTTTAATGAAGGATATAAGATTTTTTTGTATATAAAAAACCCGGCTGTTTAACCGGGTTACTCTTCTGTTTCTATTTCGCAGTCTTTCGGATGATACGTTTGAAAACTTGTGATGAGGGTTTCCAAATGCTCAAGATGCTCGCGATATTCTACGGCGCTTGCCATAATATTGAGCATGTTGTAATCAATAAGTTCATCATCCGTGTTCTGCTGATTTTTTAAGAAAGACTTTGTTAAAAGCTGCTTATATTGAATGCCTTCTTCATCTGCGTCATCATGCGGCTTGATTTTACCGACAAACCGCATCAAAATCCGTTCGTGCCAGTAAAGCAGGTAATCAAGCTCTTCAGTCAGTGTTTCCTGAAACTCTTCAGGCATATGATAGATGTCGTTTTCCAGACGATGCAGCTTCTTCAATGTATCAAGCGCCCGGTTTGCAGTGATAATGGCCTGCCTGAACAGGACAAGCTTTCTTGATTTCACATAGGTCGTTTTCTTAAAGTAACTTCTTTCTTCTTTATATAGAAGATAAGTCTGATCAAGCTTGATCATTTTTTCTTTCAGTTTTTCAATATCCTCTTTCAAAATCGAATGCTCTGTTGACTGCCGCATGGACAGCCTGATCCACTTCATAATTTCTTCTGTGTTTTCGACCGTATTATGAATCAGCTTTGTTTCATACTTAGGAGGCAAAAACACAAGGTTAACGATAAAGGAAGAAAGGACCCCTAAGATGACTGTGCTTGTTCTGATCAGCGCGAACATTAAAAAGTCGTCACCGGCGGATTCTAAAATCGCAATAACTGTGACAAGAGCAATCGAAATGGTATGTTCAATTTTAAGTTTCAGCATGATGGTAATGACAATAACTGCTGTCAACCCGATCATAATCGGGCTGGGTCCGAAAATAAGGCCGAATACTGTGGCAATTACAGCGCCGATAATATTTGCCTGAACCTGATCAATAATAATGAGAAAAGAGCGGTAAATTGACGGCTGGATCGCAAATATCGCTGCAATCCCAGCGAAAATCGGCGCGGGAAGCCCGATCCACGAAGCCAAATAAAGGGCAAGTGTAATCGCAATCCCGGTTTTAAAAATGCGGGCACCAAGTTTCATTGGTTTGTGCGTGCATTCCTTTCTATAGTAAATTGTGTGACATAGCAAATGCCTAATCCTTAAAATTCCCGGTCAGTTTATTTGCTAAACAATTAAGTAATATACAGGGATCGATACAAATATTCAAGCTATTTTTCAAGAAAAAGACCAAAATCTTACACGCTGTTTGAATCAATAAAAAAACAGGAGCTTAATGCTCCTGTCAAAGGTGTCTGATTTTAGTTTTTAAGATGTTTAAAAGCATCCTCAACCGCTGCAAGCGTGTCTTTAATATCCTGCTCTGTGTGTGCAGTTGTAATAAACCAGGCTTCATATTTAGAAGGCGCTAAATTTATTCCGCGTTCCAGCATCAGCTTGAAAAACGCAGCGAATGTTTCTCCGTCACTCCGTTCAGCCTGCTCATAATTTTCGACTTTTTCATCAGAAAAATAAACCGTGAGCGCGCCTTTTAAGCGGTTAACGGTAATCGTGATGCCGTGTGTTTCCGCGTGTTGTAAAATGCCTTTCTCCAGCATTGCGCCAAGATGATCAAGCTTTTCATACACGCCTTCCTCTTTGAGCACTTCCAGACAAGCGATGCCTGACAGGATGGAAGCGGGATTCCCGGCCATTGTTCCAGCCTGATAAGCCGGTCCAAGCGGAGCTACTTGCTCCATGATTTCTTTTTTACCGCCATAGGCGCCGATCGGAAGTCCGCCGCCGATAATTTTTCCTAGTGCGGTTAAATCCGGTTTAACCTGTAAGAGATCCTGTGCGCCGCCATACATAAAGCGGAAAGCTGTAATGACTTCATCGTAAATAACGAGTGCGCCTGCATCGTGTGTCAATTCATTTACTTTTTCTAAGAAACCTTCTTTTGGCTCAACAATTCCGAAGTTCCCGACAATCGGCTCAACGAGCACCGCCGCGATTTCACTGCCCCATTTATCAAGGGCCGCTTTATAGCTTTCGATATCATTAAATGGAACTGTGATCACTTCGTTTGCAATGCTTTTCGGTACACCGGCTGAGTCTGGCGTGCCGAGAGTAGACGGGCCGGAGCCGGCAGCCACAAGCACAAGATCCGAATGCCCGTGATAACAGCCTGCAAATTTGATGATTTTTGTCCGGCCTGTATATGCGCGAGCCACGCGGATGGTCGTCATAACAGCTTCTGTTCCTGAATTGACGAATCTTACTTTGTCCATAGCGGGAATGGCTTCTTTAAGCATCTTTGCAAATGTAACCTCATGTTTCGTCGGTGTTCCATACAATACACCGTTCTCTGCTGCTTTTTTAATCGCTTCTGTAATATGCGGGTGGGCATGTCCGGTAATGATCGGACCGTACGCCGCTAAATAATCGATGTATTTGTTGCCGTCCACATCCCAAAAATAAGCGCCGTTTGCTTTATCCATTGCAACGGGAGAACCGCCGCCGACTGCTTTATATGATCTAGACGGGCTGTTTACACCGCCGACAATGTGCTCTAATGCCTCATTGTGAAGTTCAATTGATTTTGTATGCAAGAATAAAAACCTCCTATATCTCCATGCGTCCCTTCTATTGTAGCATGCTTCCTGACAAGAACAATGGATTCGGGCTTAAGATGCAGGGGACGAGAGTTGTAATCTGCTTAAGAATTGGATACGCTTAATAAAAAAACATTCGGAGGTAAAGCAATGACTATAGAAATCGGACAAAAAGCGCCTGATCTTGAGTTAAAAGGTGACCATGGGGAAACAGTAACGTTATCGGATTATAAAGGAAAGTATATCGTGCTTTATTTTTATCCAAAAGACATGACACCGGGATGCACAACTGAAGCATGTGATTTTCGGGACAGCCACGAAAGCTTCGCTGAACTGGATGCCGTTATTATCGGCGTCAGCCCGGACAGCCAGGAAAAACACGGGAAATTTAAAGAGAAGCATAATCTTCCTTTTCTGCTTCTTGTTGATGACGAACATAAGCTGGCAGAAGCGTTTGACGTATGGAAGCTGAAGAAGAACTTCGGAAAAGAATATATGGGAATTGAGCGCTCTACTTTTTTGATTGACAAAGAAGGCCGGCTCGTTAAAGAATGGAGAAAGGTAAAAGTGAAAGACCATGTGGCCGAAGCGCTTCAAACCCTTAAAGATATGTCGGAAAAGTAAATTCGTCTACCAGCCTCTAATGATGTACTTACTTTTGCCCTAATATCAATTGACAAATTATCGTAAAAAGAGTTACACTAATTATAAACATTACAATGTAAGAATTTTTTTTAGAAGAGAGGTGCATGACGGATGGCTGCACATGAACTAAAAGAAGCCTTAGAAACGTTGAAGGAAACCGGAGTTCGCATTACTCCTCAACGTCATGCGATTCTGGAATATCTCGTTAACTCTATGGCTCATCCAACAGCGGACGATATATATAAAGCTCTGGAAGGGAAATTTCCTAACATGAGCGTAGCGACGGTATATAACAATTTGCGTGTGTTCCGGGAATCCGGTTTGGTAAAAGAGCTCACATACGGTGATGCTTCCAGCAGATTCGATTTTGTCACATCCGATCACTATCACGCGATTTGTGAAAACTGCGGTAAAATTGTGGACTTCCACTACCCGGGCCTTGATGAAGTGGAGCAGCTCGCTGCCCATGTGACGGGTTTTAAAGTAAGCCACCACCGTTTAGAAATTTACGGCGTCTGCCAAGAGTGTTCGAAAAAAGAAAACCATTAAAAATAAGCTGACCGCACGAAACGGTCAGCTTATTTTATTTGGACATTTTCTTTTTATTATAAGACTCATCAAATTCTTTTCCTTCTAATCCCTTATCTAAAGTGAGCGGCTCTCTGCAATGCATGCACATATCTACTCTTCCTAAAACCTTTGTCTCTTTTTCACAGCCCGGGCATATGACGCGAACTGCTTTGGTCGATAGCATTCCGATCCAAAAGTAAACAAGCGTGCTGAGACCGATGGATAAAAGCCCGAGTATCATGAACAAACTAGAAAGCAAAACCGACTCTTTGAAAAAGATCCCGATGTACATAATGATAAACCCAACGAAAACCAAACTTAAAGCGAATGTTCTGATTTTATTAATTTTGCTGGAGTATTTCGCCATGTCCATCCCCCTCTGATTTAACTATAGCACAAACCCGATGGGATTTTCTTCATGTTTTCGGTTGAACTGGAATTTACATATGGAGACTTACTGTGAAATTGTTTATAATAGTTCAATGTGTTTAGAAAAAAGGAATTTCGTTTTAACCATAGAATTGAATCAAATAGAGAATAAAAAATTTTGAGCAATTGCATTGGAGGAATAGTGATGGATAATCTTCTCCGTCCAATTTACCAAGAAAGAGCAAGTCATCCCAACACATTGGCTGTCATTATGATTGAGAGAAGAAACAAAACGTCTTCCTTAACAGATAACTTTGATGCCGCCTTGCTGGTGATTGTAAAGGAGGCTGACGAGCCTGTTTTTATAAAGCATTATGAATTTGATCAAAAAACAGCTTCTTTGCATGTGGTAACAGATTCTCAGATTCAAGAATGGATTTTGCTCGGGACAAATAGAAGAATCATAGATTGGATTGTAAATGGTAAAGTCATGTTTGACCGTAACGAATACATTGTCGAGCTGATTGACAGGCTGAACACATTCCCGTTTGCTGAACGCAAACTGAAGATCGGACTTGAATACGGCAAATTAATCAGAAGATATGTTGAAGGAAAAGCTTTTTTTGAAACCGATCAATTTTTAGATGCATACAATGCCGTTGTTCATGCGCTGCATCATTTAGCTCGTATTGAAGTGATCGACAGAGGATTCCATCCGGAAACCACGGTATGGAGCCAAGTGCGCCAGATGGAGCCGCAAGTGTACAAATTATATTCCGAGCTGATTGAAAGTCACGAGAGCTTGGAAAAAAGACTCGAATTATTATTCTTAGCAAATGATTTTCTCATCCATTCCAAAGCCGAGATCGGTTCGGCACACCTTTTCGAAGTAATGAAAGAAAAAGACATTTGGCAATTTGGTGAGCTTCTTCAGCACCCTGACTTAAAGCACTTTACCCAAGACCTAGGCGTTATGCTGGATTACCTGACGGACAAGGGGCTAATTAACGTCTGTCAGATAGAAACGAAAGGGCAGTCTGTCTATCACCGAGGATATTCTTTTAAAAAAGATGTTGACTCTGATTCTTGACCATGATATATTATTAAACGTCGCTGATGCGCTTCTGAAAAAATAAGCTCACAGCGGCGGAGAAATAAATTAAAAAAACATTTGACAAAAGAAAGTCGAAATGTTATATTAATAAAGTCGCTTCGACAAGAAGTGGAAATGATCTTTGAAAACTAAACAAGACAAAACGTACCTGTTAATTCATTATTATAAAATCGCACAGCGATGTGCGTAGTCAGTCAAACTAGGATCTGCATGATGCAGATCACACAGGCGTCGCCGCAGGATGCGGTGAACTTAACCTGTGATCCATTTATCGGAGAGTTTGATCCTGGCTCAGGACGAACGCTGGCGGCGTGCCTAATACATGCAAGTCGAGCGGACAGATGGGAGCTTGCTCCCTGATGTTAGCGGCGGACGGGTGAGTAACACGTGGGTAACCTGCCTGTAAGACTGGGATAACTCCGGGAAACCGGGGCTAATACCGGATGCTTGTTTGAACCGCATGGTTCAAACATAAAAGGTGGCTTCGGCTACCACTTACAGATGGACCCGCGGCGCATTAGCTAGTTGGTGAGGTAACGGCTCACCAAGGCAACGATGCGTAGCCGACCTGAGAGGGTGATCGGCCACACTGGGACTGAGACACGGCCCAGACTCCTACGGGAGGCAGCAGTAGGGAATCTTCCGCAATGGACGAAAGTCTGACGGAGCAACGCCGCGTGAGTGATGAAGGTTTTCGGATCGTAAAGCTCTGTTGTTAGGGAAGAACAAGTACCGTTCGAATAGGGCGGTACCTTGACGGTACCTAACCAGAAAGCCACGGCTAACTACGTGCCAGCAGCCGCGGTAATACGTAGGTGGCAAGCGTTGTCCGGAATTATTGGGCGTAAAGGGCTCGCAGGCGGTTTCTTAAGTCTGATGTGAAAGCCCCCGGCTCAACCGGGGAGGGTCATTGGAAACTGGGGAACTTGAGTGCAGAAGAGGAGAGTGGAATTCCACGTGTAGCGGTGAAATGCGTAGAGATGTGGAGGAACACCAGTGGCGAAGGCGACTCTCTGGTCTGTAACTGACGCTGAGGAGCGAAAGCGTGGGGAGCGAACAGGATTAGATACCCTGGTAGTCCACGCCGTAAACGATGAGTGCTAAGTGTTAGGGGGTTTCCGCCCCTTAGTGCTGCAGCTAACGCATTAAGCACTCCGCCTGGGGAGTACGGTCGCAAGACTGAAACTCAAAGGAATTGACGGGGGCCCGCACAAGCGGTGGAGCATGTGGTTTAATTCGAAGCAACGCGAAGAACCTTACCAGGTCTTGACATCCTCTGACAATCCTAGAGATAGGACGTCCCCTTCGGGGGCAGAGTGACAGGTGGTGCATGGTTGTCGTCAGCTCGTGTCGTGAGATGTTGGGTTAAGTCCCGCAACGAGCGCAACCCTTG